>JAHEXO010000364.1 GCA_023252065.1 Nocardioides sp.
GCGAGCGCGTCGTGCTCCCCGAGGGCTGGCTCGAGGACACCGACGGCTCGGCGCTGCGCCTCACCGAGGACGCCTCGGAGACCACCGGAGGCTGAGCCGGGACGTTGGTCCTCTTCTCAGGGACGAGTCTCCCGTTTGCTGGGGTGTCGATTGGGGCAGGCTCAGGGCCTGTGCTTGACTGCTTGACCATGTCCACCTGAGCCTCTCTCGGGCAGAGGACCCGGACACGTCCCCCGACAACGACAGCTAGGAATCAGCGCTGTGGCACATCGTCGCCACAAGCGGGAAACCAATGCCCGCAGGTTCAAGGTCCTCACCGGATCGCGAGCCGCCACGATCGCCGCCGCCATCGCCGTGGCCGCCACCGTCCCCGCCGTGGGTCTGGGAGTGCTGGCCGCCGAGCCCGCCGCGGCGCCGGCCTCGATCAGCGACGCCGGGCAAGCGCCCATCGGGCTCGACCCCAGCCGCTACGACCCCAGCCGCTACGACGCACCGCCGGTGTCGCGCACCTTCGACCGCGCCGCGTCGCGCGAGTTCCAGCGCGGGATGGCCACCCAGCGGGCCACCGCCCGTGCGGTCGAGCGGGCCCACGTCCAGAAGTGGACCACCGTCGACCTCAACCTCTGGTCGAGCCCCCTCCAGGCGGCCCACCAGCTCGGCCTGGTCAAGGCCGCCCAGCACGTGCTCGTCACCGGCCGGGCCCAGGACGGCCGCGTCGAGCTGGTCGTCCACGGCCAGTCGCGCTGGGTGACCGCGGGCTACCTCGCCGACACCAAGCCCGACACCTCCGGCGTCACCGCCGCGGCCGGACTGTCGACGTCACCGTGTCCCGACGGGTCCGTGGAGTACCGCCTGACCCCGGGCGCGGTCTACGTCTACCGCTCGGTGTGCCATGCCTTCCCGCAGATCACGTCCTACGGCGGGTGGGCTGCCCGCGGCGAGCACGCAGACGGCAAGGCCATCGACATCATGACCAGCGACAAGGCCCTCGGCGACCAGATCGCCGCCTTCCTCCAGTCGCACGCCGCCGAGCTGAACCTCTACGACGTCATCTGGTGGGACCGGATCTGGACGCCCGTCCGCGCGTCCGAGGGCTGGCGCGCCTACGGCAACCACGGCTCGCCGACCGCCAACCACATGGACCACGTCCACGTCTCGGTGAACTGACTAGTGTCGGGCCCGATGCCCGACCTGACCACGCCGTACGACGACGCCGCGCGCGAGCGGTGGGTCGCCGAGCCACCCAAGCGGGTGCCCGCGCCCGAGCGCACGCCGTTCGAGCGCGACCGCGCGCGCGTCGTCCATGCCGCGGCGAGCCGGCGGCTGGCCGCGAAGACGCAGGTGGTCGGGCCGCAGAGCGACGACTTCGTCCGCAACCGGCTGACCCACAGCCTCGAGGTCGCCCAGCTCGCCCGCGACCTGGCCCGCGCGCTCGGCTGCGAGCCCGACGTCGCCGAGACCGCGGCCCTGGCCCACGACCTCGGCCACCCGCCGTTCGGACACAACGGCGAGCGTGCGCTGGCCGAGCTCAGCCAGGACGCCGGCGGCTTCGAGGGCAACGCGCAGACCCTGCGGCTGCTGACCCGGCTCGAGGCCAAGACGTTCGCGCCCGACGGCCGGTCGGTGGGGCTGAACCTGACCCGGGCCACGCTCGACGCATGCACGAAGTATCCCTGGCCCCGCGCCGGCTCCGGGCCGGGCGAGAAGTTCGGGGTCTACGACGACGACCGCGAGGTGTTCGACTGGCTGCGCACCGGGGTCGACGGCCCGACGCCCTGCTTCGAGGCCCAGGTGATGGACCTCGCCGACGACGTCGCCTACTGCGTCCACGACGTCGAGGACGGCATCGTCGCCCGCCGGCTGGACCTGAGCCGGCTCGACCTGCCGGCCGTGTGGGAGACCGTGCGCGACTGGTACCTGCCAGGGACGCCCGACGACCGTCTCGCCGAGGCCCACGACCGGCTGCGGTCGGTGGCGGGCTGGCCGACCACGCCCTACGACGGCACGCGGCGGCAGCAGGCCGCACTGAAGAACCTCACCAGCGACCTGATCGGCCGGTTCTGCTCCGCCGCCCAGGAGGCGACGTTCCGCGACCAGGACGGCCCCTTCGTGCGCCACTTGGCCGCCGTGAGCGTCCCCCTCGACACATCGGTCGAGATGGCGGTGCTGAAGGGGATCGCCGCCCACTACGTGATGCGCGCCGACGACCGGCTCAGCCTGATGGAGCAACAGCGGACGCTGCTGACCGAGCTGGTCGAGGTGGTCCTCGACCGCGGGCCGGACGCGCTCGAACGACCCTTCGCCGACGACTGGCAGGCCGCAGCTGACGATGCGGCCCGCCTGAGGGTCGTGATCGACCAGGTGGCCTCGCTCACCGATGCCAGCGCCGAGGCGTGGCACGCGCGGCTCGCCCGGTGAGCCCGGACCCGGTGAGCCCGGACCCGGTGAGCCCGGACCCGGTGACCCAGACCCGTGAGCTGAGGGAGCTAGGGCAGGTCCTGCAGCGCCCACGACATGTGGGTCGGCCGGCCGTTGTCCGACCCGTGCGTCCCGCCCACCTTGGCCGCGGCGACCGAGGCGGCCGAGGTCGCGGCGCTGGTCACCTTGTCGGCCACAACCGGTGCCTGCTGCTTGGCGACGTCGACGGCCTGCTGGGTCTTCTCCTGCACCCGGGGGTCGTGGCGCACCTTGTCGACGGTGCCCATGATCTGGTGGTAGCGCTCCTGGCCTGCCCGGGCACCGAGCACGTAGCCCGTGGCGAACGCAGCCAGCATGGTCAGCTTCTTCATCAGTCGTTCTCCTTCGTCGTCGTCGTCGTACGTCGATGGCTGCCGCTCGCGGACGCGGCGGCCTCCTCTGTCTCGGACTCGTGCTCGGACTCGTGCTCGGCCAGGACCCTGATCTGGCGGCCGCGTGCGATGTCCTTCTGCTCCTTCTTGCGGGCCTTCTTGATGCCACGGGTGTCGCGCGCGGGCAGCTGGAGCTCCTCCTCGGCCGGGATGCCCGCCTGCAGCTGACGCCCACGCTCGAGCTCGGAGTCCAGCTCGGCCCCGAACAGGAGGGCGATGTTGGTGATCCACAGCCACAGCAGGCCGACGACGGCGCCGGCCAGCGAGCCGTAGGTCTTGTTGTAGCTGCCGAAGGTGGAGACGTAGAACGCGAAAGCCACCGAGGCCAGCACCCAGACCACGATCGCCACGACCGCCCCGACCGAGAGCCAGCGGAACTTGGGCTGCTTCACGTTGGGCGTCGCGTAGTAGAGGATCGCCACGATCATCACGACGAACAGCACGATCACCGGCCACTTGGCGACGTTCCACACGGTCACGGCCTGTGAGCTGAGGCCGATCACCGAGCCGATCGACGCGGCCAGCGGGCCGGAGACGATCAGCATCACGAGGACGACGGCCACCAGGAGCACCGCGAGCAGGGTCACCACCAGCATGACCGGGCGCAGCTTCCAGAACGGCCGGCCCTCGTCGATCTCGTAGACGGCGTTCATCGAGCGGCCGAAGGCGCTGACGTAGCCGGAGGCCGACCACAGCGCACCCACGAGACCGATCACGAGCCCGAGGCCGGCCGACTGCGAGGAGGCGATCCGCTCCAGGGCGGGTTGGACGGTGTTCAGCGTGCTCGAGGAGACCAGCGGCTTGAGCACCTCGACCACCTTGTCGACGCTCGTCTGCGCGTTCCCGACGACCCCGACCAGCGAGATCACCGCGATCGCGGCCGGGAACAGCGAGAGGACGGCGTAGTA
>JAHEXO010000019.1 GCA_023252065.1 Nocardioides sp.
ACCCGCTCGCCCGCGTTGGCGATCTGGTCGTTCGCCTCGAGGGCGAGGTGCCGGTTGTCCTCGGAGATCGCCAGCAGGCTGCCGTCGGGCTGGCGGAACGACGTGGCGCGCGCGATCAGGACGTCCGGAGCGCCCTTGACGTAGCAGCGGACCACCGGCCGGCCGTCGTCGCCGGTCATGTCGTGGAAGGTCGCCATGAACTTGTACTCGGAGTCGAACGGCACCTCCGCGACGCGGGGGAGCGCGGCCCGCGTCTCGGTGACGTCGAGACCGCCCTTGGCGCCGAGCACGATCAGCGCACCCTCGGTCGGGTCGCCGATCAGGCTCTCGCCGTCCAGCACGGCATCGGCGCACAGCACCATCGGCAGCAGGTAGGGGTCGAGGTCGTAGTGCTGGCCGCCGACGTGCCTGATCTCGCCGGAGGTGCTGTAGCCCTCGCCCGAGATCCTGAAGCGGTTCTGTCCCGGGATGACGAGCTCGCGGGCGGTAATCTTGTTGAGGGTCAGGGTCCCGGTCTTGTCCGAGCAGATCGCGGAGGTCGACCCCAGGGTCTCGACCGCGGGGAGCCGCTTGACGATCGCGTTGCGACGCGCGATCTCGCGGGTACCCATCGAGAGCAGTGCGGTCACGACGGCGGGGAGCCCGGTCGGGATCGCGGCCACCGCGAGGGCGACGCCGGTGATGAACAGGGTGTCGAACGACTTGCCCTGCGCCAGGCCCAGGAGGATGACGAGGACCAGGGCGACCGCCGCGATCGAGGCGATGATCTTGGACAGCGAGTCCAGCTGACGCTGCAACGGCGTCTTGCTGGTCTCGGTGTTGGCGAGCATGTCGGCGATGTGGCCGATCTCGGTGCCCATGCCTGTGGCGGTCACGATCAGCTCGCCGCGGCCCCGCGTGACCGAGGTGTTCATGTAGGCCATGCAGAGGCGGTCACCGAGCGGGACGTCCGTCCCTTGCACCGGTTCGGCGGTCTTCCCGACGGGGAGGCTCTCCCCGGTGAGGGCCGCCTCGGTGATCTCCAGGGTGGCCGCGAGACAGACCCGACCGTCGGCCGGCACGAGGTTGCCCGCCTCGACCAGCACCACGTCGCCGGGGACCAGCTCGGCCGCATCGATCTCGACCGCCTGACCGTCGCGCCGTACCCGCGCGATGGTCTTCATCATCTGCGAGAGCGCCTTGACGCTCTCCTCCGCCTTCGCCTCCTGTCGGAGCCCGATCACGGCGTTGAACACGGTGAGGCCTGCGAGCACCACCGTGGTCCCGGTGTCGCCGGCCACGACCTGGTTGACCAGAGCGGCACCGAGGAGCACCAGCTGCATGAAGTCCTCGTACTGCCGCAAGAACGCCCGCCAACCCGGCTCCTTCTTCCCCCCCGCCAGCTCGTTGCGCCCGTGGGATGCGAGGCGCGATCGAGCTTCGTCGGCACTGAGACCTTGACTCGGGTCGACGCCGAGATCCGCTGCGACCGCCTCGGCCGTGGCAGAGACCGGGTCGATGCTGCTCGCCGCAGCAGCCGGCTGCGCTTCGTTCGTGGTCATCGGGGCTCCCTGTCGTCGGCGCATCGGCGACCGTCGGTGCCCCGGATTCTCATGGCCGCGGGGGTGGTCCCGCCTCACCCTCGGCGGGGTGGGGGACCCGACCGCGTCCCCGGCGTCCGAGACTCCACCCCGGCCCGGGTGGGGACGTCCCACCCTGCAGGTCGCGACGATGCTTTCGACGGTCGCACGCACGGCGCGGCACGAGGCGGGCGGGAGGTCAGGGCCATGGCTCCGGAGGGCGCACCGAGCCTGTCCGTGCGACAGGCGGCGTTCATCGGGGTCGGGGCCATGGTGGGCGCCGGCATCTTCGCCCTGCTCGGCGCTGCGGGAGAGGTGGCCGGGTCAGCGGTCTGGATCTCCTTCCTCGCTGCGGGTGGGGTCGCGGCCCTCCAGGGGTACTCCTTCGCCAAGCTCGGCGCCCGGTACCCCTCGGGCGGCGGCTTCCTTGAGTACGTGATCCGAGGATGGGGCGACGGCCACCTCACCGGCGTCATCGGCTGGCTGCTCCTCGCGGTCAACGCGATCATCACCGCGATGGTGGCGGCGTCCTTCGGCAACTACGCCAGCGCGGCGGTCGCCGACAACGACCACTGGACGCCCCTGTTCGCCGCCCTCGTCCTCATCGTGATGACGACCCTGAACATCGTCGGCTCGCAGGCCGTCGCCCGGGTGCAGACCCTGGTCGTGGTGGTGGTCATCGGCATCCTCACCGTGTTCTCGGTCGCCACCATCTCCAACCTGGACCCCGACCTGCTGAGGTTCTCCGGCTACCCGCCGGTGAGCGACATCGTCTCCAGCGTGGCGCTCACCTTCTTCGCGTTCCTCGGCTTCGGCGTCATCACCTTCACCGCCAAGGACCTCGCAGACCCGCGGCGGCAGCTGCCGAAGGCCGTCTTCCTGGCCCTGGGGATCGCCACGGTGGTCTACGTCGCGGTGGCCATCGGGGTGTTCGGGACGTTGACGGTCTCCGAGGTGATCGCGTCAGGTGGTACGGCGCTGGCGGTGGCGGCGAAGCCGGTCCTCGGCTCCGCGGGGTACTGGATGATGAGCGTGACCGCGTTGTTCGCCACCGCAGGAGCAACCAATGCCGGCCTGTATCCCGCCACCGGCCTTGCAGGCCAGATGGCGGAGGTCGGTCAGTTCCCGCCCCTGATGGGCCGCCTGGTGGGTGGTCGCGCGTCCATGGGTCTGCTCGTGACCGCAGTGTCTGCGGTGATCATGGCGGTCTTCTTCGACCTGAATGCGATCGCCTCCATCGGCAGCGCTGTCGCCCTGGTCGTGTTCGCCCTCGTGACGTGGGGGCACATCCGGATCAGAGGCGAAACCGGGGCCCGACTCCCGATGCTGATCCTGGCGGAGCTCACCACTGGCGTGGTGCTGGTCGCCTTCACGTTCACGACGCTCGTCCACGAGCCTGGGACCGCCGTGGCGCTCGTCGCGATCCTGCTGTTGAGCCTCATCCTGGACCTCGGCTGGAAGCGCCGGCGTGACTCCGAGCGCGGGTCGGAGCCAGGGTCCTCCCTCGACTGATCATCGTGGGCTTCAGGAGGGGCGCCTCAGGTCGGCGAGGAACCGCTCGGGCGCGCGCCGGACGTACCACGCGGCCAGCGCCAGGCCCGTGGTCCAGACGACCAGACCCCAGAGCACGAACGTCGCGGAGTACTCCGTCAGGTTCGTATGGCGGCCGCCGAACAGGTGCCGGGCCATCTCGTAGGGCGGAAAGGTCAGCAGCGGGATCACGCTGAAGAACATGAGGTAGGGCAGTGCCTGGCAGGCCAACCAGCGGGGCCAGGTGCTGCGGGCGCGCCACCGGGCTCGCGGCGGGAGCGGACGGTAGGGAAGCACCACCGAGGTCAGCCCGCCGATGCCCAGCCACAGGAGCACGACGAACAGGTCGAGAAGATCCTCGGTGACCGAGGGGACGAGCTGATGCAGGCGCGTGATGTCCAGCTGGGCGGCGACAGAGACAGCCACCGTGATCGGCACCAGCAGCGAGGCGAGCACGAGGTTCTTCGAGAGGAGGACGCGCACGACGCTGTCGCGCTGCTCGATGCGGGAGAGCACGTAGGCGTGGTCGTCACCGAGCTGGTTCGTCGCGAGCGTGCTGGCGATCACCCACGCCGCCAGCTCGGCTGCGACCCCGGCCAGACGCAGCCCGCCCGTCCGTGGGCTGTAGTGGGTGTAGCCCACGAAGACGGCGGCAAGGCAGAGGTTCAGGACGAAGCCGAGCAGCCAGCTCCGTCGGTGTGAGAACGTCCATCGCAGCTCGTCTGAGTAGTCCCGCCGCACCTGCGGGCGACTCCTCCGCGGGGATCCGCTCATGAGCCCCCTCCGGTGGCGTTCCACGAGTGCCGCCGACCGTACCGGCTGCCGGTCGGCCCGACCGGAGGGACTCGCGCGCCCGCATGGGCGCCGTACGAGGGGTGGTACGCCATGAGGGACTTGAACCCCCAACCCGCTGATTAAGAGTCAGCTGCTCTACCAATTGAGCTAATGGCGCAGGCCTTGAAGCGGGTCCAAGATTAGCAGCGGGCCCGATGCGCTCCCAATCGGGATGGCCCGTCCAGGGTGGAATATTCAAGATTCAACTACCGTTGGGACGGCGACCGAGCAGACCACGCGCAGAGCAGGAGGTGGGCGCCATGCCCGCAGTGACCGTCGACGACCTGACCACCCTCGACCGGCTGTCCCAGCCGGGCCTCGGCGACCAGCCGCGCCCCGTGTGGCAGGTGACCACGGCTCCGAGCGGCTACGAGGGGGAGGGCTTCCCGGTACGCCGCGCGTTCGCCGGCATCGACCTGGCTCTCCTCGACCCGTTCATCATTATGGACCAGATGGGCGAGGTGGACTACGCGCCCGGCGAGGCCAAGGGCACGCCCTGGCACCCCCACCGCGGCTTCGAGACCGTCACCTACATCATCGACGGCGTCTTCGACCACCACGACAGCCACGGGGGCGGCGGCTCGATCACCAACGGTGACACCCAGTGGATGACCGCCGGCTCCGGCATCCTCCACATCGAGTCCCCGCCGGAGTGGCTGGTGCGGGCCGGCGGCCTCTTCCACGGCATCCAGCTGTGGGTGAACCTCCCGCGCGACGACAAGATGGCCGCCCCGCACTACCAGGACATCCGCTCCGGCGAGGTCGCCCTCCTCACGTCGTACGACGCGGGGGCGCTCGTGCGCGTCATCGCCGGGAAGCTCGAGTCGCAGGCGGGCCCGGGCTCCACGCACACCCCGATGAGCCTGGTGCACGCGACCGTCGAGCCCGGAGCCCGTCTCGAACTGCCCTGGGACCAGGAGTTCAACGCGCTGGTCTACGTCCTCAACGGGCGCGGCACGATCGGCACCGACGCCCGCCCGATCCACAGCGGTCAGGCCGCGGTGCTCGGCTCGGGCGACTACCTGACGATCACCGCGGACGGCAGCCAGGAGAGCCGGTCGCCGAAGCTCGACGTGATCGTGGTCGGCGGCAAGCCGATCGGCCAGGCGATCGCCTGGGCGGGACCCTTCGTGATGAACACCAAGGCCGAGGTGCTGCGGGCCTACGAGGACTTCCAGAAGGGGAGCTTCGGGCACATCCCGGGCTGAGGCCCGGACGCCCGAGGTCGTCAGCCGACCTTGGGCACCCCGATGACCTGGGCCGGCGCCGCACACCCGGCGGTGGAGACCATCGCGGTGACCGTGGCGGCCGGGCGGTGGTTGCCGGAGCCGGTGTAGGCCATCGACTTCACCGTCAGCTGTGCCTTCAGCGAGCCGTTGCCAGGCACCGACAGCGCCGTGAGGAACGTCAGCGTGTAGCAGCCGCTGCCGTCGGGGCTCAGCTCCTTGTTGGGCTTGCCGAGCTGCGTCCAGCCTGCGGGGAGGTACTCGGTGCCGGCGTAGGTCACGTCCTTGATGCCGCAGACGGTCAGCACGACGGTCAGCCCGGACACCGGGGTGGCACAGCCGTTGCTGACCACCAGCGGGAGGTCGACGTAGTTGAGCCCGTCGGCACGCCAGTGGCCGGTGCCGGAGACCGAGATGTGGCAGCAGCCGGAGGCGGCGAACGCCGGCACGGCCGAGGCGAGCTGGATGGCGGGCACGGACCAGGCGAGAGCAGCGCCGGTCCGCACGAGGCGGCGACGCCCGATCGTGGTCGGCTGCTGGCCGCGGTCTGCTGACGTCACTGTGGGTCCCCCCGTGTCCTCGGCCGGCTGGCTCCACACCGTGTGGAGCTCTCGACCCCGGCCTCCGCGTCATCCCCCGATGGACGCTGCAGGTGGAGAGTAGGGGCATCCCCGGTCGCGCCATGGGCGAAAACCAGCCGAATCGCGAGGAACGATCGGTCTCCGGGTCAAGTAACCCATCCGGACTAGGCGGCGACTGACCGAACGACGGCGTTTCGCCGGTTTCCAGGGTCCATGCGCCACAATGGCGGTCGCTCGACCGTCTCGGGGCCCCGTGGTGAGGAGTCCGCATGTCCATGCCGCCGTACGGCGTGAAGCCCGGCCGGCGCAAGAAACCGCCGCACCGCTGCGACACCGTGCTGCACGCCTTGGGATGGACGCTGCTCTCCGGGGTCGTCCCCGGCTCGGGTTTCCTGCTCAACCGCCGCCAGCGTCTCGGCGTGGCGGTGCTCGTGATCTCCTTCGGCGGACTGCTGTGGCTGGCCCTGGCGTCGCCCCACAGCCTCCGGTCGGCGCTCGACCTGGCCTTCGACCCGTCCCGGCTGACCCGGGCCGCGGTCCTGACGTCGGTGTGCGTGGCCCTGTGGGTCGCGGTCGTCGTCGGCACCTTCGTGGTGCTGCGACCCCAGCCGGCACCGCGGACCCATCTGTGGGGCGGAAGCGCGTTCGTCGGCGTGGTGTGCCTGGCGGTGGTGGCGCCCGTCGGACTCGTGGTGCGGGACGCGTTCGCCCAGGCCGGGGCGGTGAAGGCGGTCTTCACCCACAACGCGACGGCGACCCGACCCGACGTGACGCAAGCCGACCCGTGGGGCGGCCGGCGCCGGGTCAACGTCCTGCTGCTCGGCGGCGACTCGGGACCCAACCGCGAGGGCACGCGCACCGACACGATGATGCTGGCGTCCCTGGACACCCGCACCGGCCGCACCGTCACCTTCAGCCTCCCGCGCAACCTGATGAACGCGCCGTTCCCGGACAGCAGCCCGCTGCACGCGCTCTACCCCGACGGGTTCCGTGGCGCGGGCGACCCCGGCAGCTGGATGCTCAACGCGATCTACCGCGAGGTCCCGATCCTCCATCCCCACGTCCTCGGCAAGTCCGCCAACGAGGGCGCCGACGCGATCAAGCAGGCGGTCGAGGGCGTGACCGGGCTCCCGGTCGACTACTACGTGCTCGTCGACTTCACCGGCTTCAAGTCCCTGGTCGACGCCATGGGCGGTGTCACGGTCAACGTCAACGTGCCGGTGGCGATCAACGGCCAGACCGACGCGGGCATCCCGCCGACCGGCTACATCCAGCCCGGTCCTGACCAGCACCTCGACGGCTTCCACACCCTCTGGTACGCCCGCGGCCGCTACGGCGCCGACGACTACCAGCGGATGGCGCGCCAGCGGTGTGTGGTCAACGCCATCATCGACCAGGCCAACCCCGCCAACCTGCTGCGTCGCTACCAGTCGCTGGCCGCGGCCGGTCAGAAGGTCGTCTCCACCGACATCCCCCGGGAGCTCCTGCCGGCGTTCGTCGAGCTGGCGCTGAAGTCGAAGGACCACAAGGCGAAGTCGGTGCTGTTCCGTCTGAGCGACCAGTTCAACCCCGGAGACCCCGACTTCGCCTACATGCACCAGGTCGTCGCCAAGTCCCTCGCTGCCCATCCCCAGCACCCGCACGCGCCCCGGCCGACCCAGACCGACAAGAACGCCTGCGCCTACCACCCCGGCGTGTCCTACTGAGCACCTGTTGGGAGCCGCGCCGATGATCCTCGGGTTCGTGTGCGCTCTCGGGGCCGCCCTCGGCTACGGCGTCGGGTCCGTGCTCCAGGCCGTGGCGGCACGCCGGGCGCCCCTCGCGAAGGGGCTCGACCCGGGGCTGCTGCTGCGGCTGCTCCGCTCGTGGCGCTACGTCGTGGGGCTGGGGCTCGACGGGCTCGGTTTCCTGCTCACCCTGGTCGCCGTGCAGAGCCTGCCGCTCTTCGTGGTGCAGGCGACGGTGGCGAGCTTCCTGGCGGTGACCGCCGTGCTCGGCGCCCTCTTCCTCCAGATGCCGCTGAGCCGTCGTGACTGGGTCGGTCTGGGCGTGACCGTGCTCGGCCTCGCCCTGGTCGCGTTGTCGGCCTCCGGCGAAGGCACCGTGTCGGTCACCCGCGCCGACGGCTGGTGGGTGCTCGCCGCCGCCGTCGCGCTCGGCGTGCTCGCGGTTCCGCTCGGCCGGTGGACCGGCACCCGCGGCGCCGCCGCCTTGGGGACCGTCGCGGGACTGGCCTTCGGAGCGACGTCCGTCGCGGCCCGGATGCTTCCGGGTTCGGTCGCTCTCCTGCACAGCCCGCCCGCCTACGCGTTGGTGGTCGCAGGCGCAGTCGCGCTCCTGGCGTACTCGACCGCCCTCCAGCGTGGCAGCGTGACCGCGGCGACCGCCCCGCTGGTGGTCGGCGAGACCGTGGCGCCGGCGCTGGTCGGCCTGCTCGTGCTCGGTGACCGGCCCCGCCACGGCTGGGAGGTGGTGGCGGCACTCGGGTTCGCACTCGCCGTCGGCGGAGCCGTCAGCCTGGCTCGCCACGGAGAGGTGGCCGAGGAGACCTCGGGCTAGCGGGTCGCGGCGCGGACGCCGGCGGCCAGGGCGGCCACCTCGATCTGCACCGCCGAGAGCAGCGGGCCGGTGTCGGCCTGCGAGCTGGACCGCAACGACGACAAGGCCGCGCGGTGGATGTCGGCCGCGGCCGTCTCGACCTCGTCGCAGGCCGCCCGGTCCTGGGTGCGCAGCGGGTCCCCGTGGGCGCTGGCCCGCAGCACGGCGTCGACGCCGACAGCGGCGGAGTGCAGCTGCAGCGTCAAGGAAGGCAGGTCGCCGACCGGGACGTCGGACCGGCGCGCCACGTCGACGGCGTGCTCGGCCGCGGTGACCGCCCGCCACATCCGGTGGCGACGGTTCTGGGCCGTCCACCAGCCCGGCGAGGTGACCGCGGCGCCGGTGAGCGGCGCCGGCGCCACTCGGATGCTCCGCACGCGGTCGCGCGCCGAGCGGAGGCCGCGTCGTACGGCGCGCACCGCCATCACGACGAGCACGCAGGCCGTGACGACCACGGCGCTGCTCACGACGCCCACGGCGATCAGCGCTTGCTCCATCCCACCAGGTCCCTTCGTGCTCCCGACGAGTCGTGACCAACCCTACTCGCCGGACGCCTCTCCGGACGCGGCGAGCCCCCGACCGCAGCGCTGCAGGTCAGGGGCTCGGGCTCCTTCGCAGGAGTGGGGTGAGTGACGGGACTTGAACCCGCGACATCCGCGACCACAACGCGGCGCTCTACCAGCTGAGCTACACCCACCATGGACGCCGGACCAGCCTGCGCCAGGCAGAGAGTGTAGGGCACTCAGGCGCCGGGACTCCCATCGGGGCGGCCCGCTCCGAGGCCGGTCAGCGACCCGCCGTGCTCGACCGCGAGCGCCTTCGACTCGGCGCTGTCGGGGCCCGGCGACGGCACGAAGACGGCGGCCCGGTAGTAGCGCAGCTCCTCGATGCTCTCGAGGATGTCGGCGAGCGCCCGGTGGTTGCCGCGCTTGGCCGGGGCCGCGAAGTAGGCCCGCGGGTACCACCGACGGGCCAGCTCCTTGATGGAGGACACGTCGACGATGCGGTAGTGCAGGAACGCGTCGAGCTCCTTCATGTCGCGGGAGATGAACGCGCGGTCGGTGCCGACCGTGTTGCCGGCCAGCGGCGGCCGCGAGCCCTCGGCGCAGTGCTCGCGGACGTAGGCCAGGACGCGCTGCTCGGCCTCCTCGAGGGTGATCCCCTCGTCGAGCTCGGTCAGCAGTCCCGACGACTCGTGCATGGACCGCACGAAGTCGACCATCTGGTCCAGCGCCTCGGCCGGAGGCTTGATCACCAGGTCGATGCCGTCGCCGAGGACGTTGAGGTCGTAGTCGGTCACGACCACGGCGATCTCGATGAGAGCGTCCACGACGTAGTCGAGGCCCGTCATCTCGCAGTCGATCCAGACGAGGCGCTCGTTCACAAGGGAGCACCCTACCGACGTACGACGCGACGCCGGGAGGTGAGGCGTGCGCCACACCGTGCCAGTCGCTCAGCGAGCGTTCAGGAGGATTCCGTACCCTGGGTTGCTGTGAAGCAGTGGGTCGGTCTCCTCGCGCGCCTGATCGTGGCCGCGTTCCTCATCATCGCCGGCTACCTGAAGTTCCCCGATCCGGCCGGCAACGTACGCGCGGTCCGCGCCTATCGGCTCCTGCCGGAGGCCATGGTGCCGACGGTCGGCCACGCCCTGCCGACCGTCGAGCTGATCCTGGGGTTCCTGCTGCTGCTGGGCCTGTTCACCCGCTACGTCGCGCTGGTCACGGCGCTGTTCTTCCTCGCCTTCATCATCGCGATCTCGTCGGCGTGGGCTCGGGGTCTGGAGATCAACTGCGGCTGCTTCGGCAACGGCGGCGTACCGGCCCATCCGCAGCGCCAGTACGCGATCGACATCGCCCGCGACGTCGGCCTGCTGCTGCTCTCGGTGTGGCTCGTCGTCTGGCCGCGCACCCGCCTCGCCCTCGACAACCTGCTGTTCTCGTCCCACGAAAGGCTCGCCGATGGCGAACAAGACCCGTCAACAGTCGAAGTCTGAGCGCGCCCAGGCGCTGATGCGAGAGCAGCAGCGCAAGGAGCGGATGCGCAACTGGATGGTCATCGGCGCCGTCGTCGTCGCGGTGGCACTCATCGGCGGCGTCATGTACTTCATCTCGGCCAACAAGGACACGACCGGGCAGGCCGTGGGCGCCAGTGGCACTCCGCAGAACCTGACCGGTCAGTACAACGTCACGATCGGGAAGGACTCGGCGCCACACACGATCAAGCTCTACGAGGACTTCCAGTGCCCCATCTGTGCCGAGTTCGAGAAGGCGATCGGGAGCAAGATCCGGGCCGGCATCGCTGACGGCAAGGTGAAGGTGGACTACCACATGGTGGGCTTCCTCGACCGGAACTCGCTCAACGCCTACTCCAGCCGCGCTCTCAACGCCGCGATGGCTGTGCTCAGCACCGCAGGCCCTCAGGCCTTCTTGAAGTTCCACGAGATCGCCTACGCCAACCAGCCTCAGGAGGGCACTGCCGGACCGTCCGACGCGACCCTCGTGCAGTGGGCGGTGCAGTCGGGCGCGAAGGAGTCCGAGGTCAAGCCGCTGATCGACGGCAACGTCTACCACCAGTGGGTCGTCAACGCGACGGACCAGATGTCGCAGGACGGCGTGAACGGCACCCCGACGGTCTTCATCGACGGCAAGAACCAGGGGCCCAACCCGGGCATCGCGATCCAGAACCTCCAGCCCCTGCTCCAATAGGGACCGAGCGGCTACGAGGGGACGAGGAGGGTCGTGGAGGTAGAGCGCGTCCAACGGTGGGTGGCGTCAGCGCTGGTGCTGACCGTCGCCACCTTGTTCGCGACCGGGATGGCGATCCTTTCCGGGACCGTGGACCGGCCGGGCGCACACTCCGGTCTGCTGATCATCTCGGGCGTGGTCGGCCTGATGGCCATGGCGGGCATGCGGGCGATCAACCTGAAACGCATCCTGACGCCGTGGCTGCTGCTCGGCCTGCTGCCCGCCGTGGCTGTGGGTTCGTACTACGCCCTCACCCGGTGACAGACTCGCCCGCGTGAGTCTCTCCTCGTTCGTCGCCGGCCTGCCCAAGGCCGAGCTGCACGTCCACCATGTGGGGTCGGCGTCGCCCGAGATCGTCTCCCAGCTCGCCATGCGGCACCCGGGCGTCGTACCGGTCGACCCGGAGGAGCTCCGGCAGTTCTTCGAGTTTCGCGACTTCGCCCACTTCATCGAGGTCTACCTCGCCGTCGTCGCGCTAATCCGCACCGACGAGGACGTGCGCTACCTGACCTACGAGGTCGCCCGTGAGCTCGCGAGCGGGCAGAACGTCCGTTACGCCGAGATGACCTGCACGCCGTACACCTCCGTGCTGCCGCACGACCCGGAGAACGGCATCCCGATCGAGGCCTACACCGAGGCGATCGAGGACGCGCGGATCGCTGCCGAGCGTGACTTCGGGATCGTGCTGCGCTGGATCTACGACATCCCCGGCGAGAGCGGGATGCCGGCCGCCGACGCGACCCT
>JAHEXO010000365.1 GCA_023252065.1 Nocardioides sp.
CGCGTCCCTCTCGTGTGCCGGGGTGCGCCGACCAGACGTCGACGAAGGAGCTACCAGCATGACCGACCAGGTCACCGAGCGCCGTACCGACCAGATCAACCTGAGCCCGGTCGCGGCCACCAAGGTGAAGAGCCTGCTCGACCAGGAGGGTCGCGACGACCTCGCCCTGCGCATCTCGGTGCAGCCCGGCGGCTGCAGTGGTCTGCGCTACCAGCTGTTCTTCGACGAGCGCAGCCTCGACGGCGACGTCGTGACCGACTTCGACGGCGTGGCCGTCGTCGTCGACCGGATGAGCGTCCCCTACCTCAACGGCGCGATGATCGACTTCGTCGACACCATCGAGAAGCAGGGCTTCACCATCGACAACCCCAACGCCACCGGCTCGTGCGCCTGCGGAGACTCGTTCCACTGAGAGCGAGGACGTTCCGGATCGGCGTAGCCGGGACGGAACGACCGGAGCGATCGCCGCAGCGAGCTTGCTCGCCAGGCGCTCAGGCCCTCCTGCGTCAGTCCAGGTAGAGGTTCAGCGCGTTCGCGATCCGGGCCGCGGCCTCGGTCACCTCGATGTCGCGCTTGCCGACCTCGCGCGGGAACGCGTCATAGGTCAGGCTCGGCGCTCCGGCGACCGCAGCCCGGGCGATCCGGTCGAGCCGCAGGGTCTGGCCGACCGCGGCACCGTCGGCCCGCAGCCGGCTGGGGGTGTCGAGCTCGTCGTGGGTCAGGTGCGCCGACGGGTCAGCCATGCGCACGACGCTAACGGCTACCAATGGGTATCCCTAGGGACCTTCGTCGTAAGGTCCACGTGTGTCCCTGCTGATCTGCGGCTCCATCGCCACCGACCACCTGATGACCTTCCAGGGTCGGTTCAAGGACTCGTTGGTGGTCGAGCAGCTCGACAAGATCTCGGTCTCGTTCCTGGTCGAGGACCTGGAGATCCGGCGTGGGGGTGTGGCCCCCAACATGTGCTTCGGCCTCGGACGCCTCGGGCTGAGCCCGGTCCTCGTCGGCGCGGCCGGGGAGGACTTCGGCGACTACCGCAGCTGGCTCGAGCGCCACGGCGTCGACTGCTCGACGGTCCGGATCTCCGACACCCTTCACACTGCGCGCTTCGTGTGCACGACCGACTCCTCGATGGCGCAGTTCGCGTCGTTCTACCCCGGTGCGATGAGCGAGGCCCGGCTGATCGAGCTCCTGCCGATCGTCGAGCGGGTCGGTCCGCCCGACTACGTCCTCATCGCCGCGGACGACCCCGAGGGGATGCTCCGCCACACCCGCGAGTGCCGGCATCGCGGCTACCCGTTCATCGCCGACCCGAGCCAGCAGCTCGCGTTCAGCGACGGTGAGCTGATCCGCGAGCTGATCGACGGCGCGACCTACCTGTTCTCCAACGAGTACGAGTCGCACATGATCGAGCAGAAGACCGGCTGGTCGGGCGACGAGGTGCTGGCCCGCGTCGGCACCCAGGTGACCACGCTCGGCGCCGACGGCGTCCGGATCCTGGCCCGCGACGCCGAGCCGATCGAGGTGAAGGCCGCCATCGGCGTCACCGCGGTCGAGCCCACGGGCGTGGGCGACGCCTTCCGGGCGGGGTTCCTGGCCGGGCTCGAGTGGCGGCTGGACCACGAGCGCGCGGCTCAGGTGGGCTGCGTGCTCGCGGCCTACGTCGTCGAGACGGTCGGCACGCAGGAATACCGGTTCACCGCACCCCAGTTCGTCGACCGCCTCCGCATGTCCTACGGCGACGACGCCGCCGACGAGATCGGCCCCCACGTGGGACGCGGCGTCAGCTGACCCGGCGCACGACGTAGCGGGGCACCCCGTCGTCGGCGACCTCCTCGCCGACGTACTCCTGGCCGGTCATCCGGCACCACGCCGGCACGTCGTAGCGGGCCGCAGCGTCGGTGGAGACCACCGCGAGCAGGTCGCCGACCGCGACCTCGTCCTTGCGGCGGGCGAGCTCGATGACCGGCGCAGGGCACAGCAGACCGCGGCAGTCGATCTCGAGCGTCACGGCCGCCTCACAGCCTGGCCCGGAGCCGCTCGAGGGTCGCGGGCAACACGGCCAGGAACCGTTCGACGTCGTCGTCGGAGGTCTCGCGACCGACGGAGACCCGCACGTTGCCGTGGGTGAGGGCGCCCATGGCGGCCAGCACGTGGCTGGGCTCCAGCGTCGACGCGGTGCAGGCCGACCCGCTCGCCACCTCGAACCCGATCTTGTCGAGCTCGGTGACCAGCGCCTCGCCGTCGACGTAGAGGCAGGAGAACGTCGTCAGGTGGGGGAGCCGGTCGCTCGGGTCGCCGACCACCTCCACGTCGGGCAGGTCGCCCGCGACGCGTCGGATCCAGCCGACCAGGGCGTGCTGGCGCGCGTTCTCGGCGTCCCGCTCGGCGACGACCGCCTGGAGCGCCGCGGCGGCCGCCAGCACCGACGGCACGTTCTCGAAACCCGACTCGTGAATCCCTGATCGCTCGTCCTCCGGGAACGGGTCGCGCCACCTCGCCCCACGCCGTACGACGAGCACGCCGACGCCGGCCGGACCGCCCCACTTGTGCGCCGAGGCGGCGACCGCCGACCAGCCGTCGGGCAGCGGGAGCCGCCCGGCGGAGGCGCAGGCGTCGACGAAGACCGGGACGTCACCGGCCCGCTCGGCCATCTCGGCCACCGGTTGGAGGGTGGCGACCTCGTGGTTGGCCGACTGACAGGCCACGACGGAGGCGTCGGCGAGGTCGAGGTCGTCCAGACGCACCCTCGCCTGCTCGTCGACCGGCACGATGCGCGTCGCGGCGCCCGACCAGCCCGCCGCGTGGAGCACGGCGGAGTGCTCGACGGCGGTGTGCACGAGCGTCTGTCCCCGGTGTTCCGCACCCCGGTGCAGCCCGAGCAGACCGCGGTGGACCGCCTCGGTGCCCGACGACGTGAAGACGACCTCGTCGGGGCGGACGCCCAGCGCCTCCGCGGTGGCGGCCCGGGCGTTGTCGAGCACGAGCCGTGCCGCGCGCCCGGAGTGGTGGATCCGGCGCGGGTCGGCCCATGCCGCCTCGAGGGCGGCCGAGTGGGCCTCCCGGGCCGCGGGGTGCAACGCCTCGCCGGAGGCGGAGTCGAGGTAGACCCGCTGCCCTGTCACGAGGCAACCTAACCACCCCGAACCGCCGGGTGACCCACCCCGCCGAGCGGCCCCTGGTTCGGATAGTGTTCGGTGCTGTTGGTGCGCTCCGATCAGAAAGGCTCGTTCGTGGGTCGGCAAGTCCCCGCTTCCGCGGCCGCGTCGTCGCGTCCCCCGCGCTCTCGGGGCGTTGCTCTCCGCAGGGCCGCAGTCCTCGGCTCAGCCGTGTTCCTCGTCGTGGCCCTCACCGGCTGCGACGAGAAGACCAAGACGCAGTGGGGCAACTTCGCGATGCCCAACCCGGCGACCGCCCAGGGGGAGCACACGCTCCGGCTCTGGCAGGGCGCCTGGTACGCCGCTCTGGCCGTCGGTGTCCTGACCTGGGGGCTGATCCTGTGGGCCGCCTGGCGCTTCCGCCGCCGTAGCGACGACGACGTACCGGTGCAGACCCGCTACAACCTGCCGCTCGAGATCTTCTACACGATCGCCCCGATCGTCATGGTCGTGGTGTTCTTCGTCCACACCGAGCGCACCCAGAACCTGATCCGCGACGAGGTCCCCAACCCCGACGTGACCATCTACGTCGTGGGCCAGCAGTGGACCTGGACCTTCAACTACATGCCCGGCGGCGAGATCAAC
>JAHEXO010000366.1:0-1476 GCA_023252065.1 Nocardioides sp.
CGACGGGAGTGCCGACCGGCACCCGTGCCAGCGCGCGGTCGTAGCAGCCCCCGCCCTGACCGAGCCGAGCACCCTGGTCGGAGACCGCCAGCCCGGGCACGAGCACCACGTCGGCCGTCCCGATCGCGTCGACCCCCAGGCTGTCCACGGGCTCGAGCAGGCCGAAGCGCGCCGGCGCCAGCGACGTCGGCCCGCGCCAGGTGCCCCAGTCCAGGTCGAGGCCGGGCAGCACGATCGGGAGGATCACCCGCTTGCCGGCAGCCGCCAGCCCGTCGAGCAGCGCACCGGTGCCGGGCTCCGGCCCGACCGAGACGTACGCCGCGACGGTGGCCGCGCGTCGTACCTCCGGACGGGCGAGCACCACCTCGGCCAGCCGGCGACCCGCGTCGACCATCTCGGCCGGTCGTCGGCGGTGCCGCGCCGTGAGGATCCGGTCTCGGACGGCGACCTTCGCCACAGCGGCCGAAGAGTCGGGGAGGTCACCCTTTTGGGATTGCGGCGGGGGCACCCGGCCAGCCTACGATCGAAGCATGAGCAGTACCGGCCTCGACCTCGCCCGCACCAAGATGTCCGAGGCGGGGGTGGACCCGGTCGCGATCGACACGTTAGCCCACTACTACCGCCTCCTCGAGCACGGCGAGACGGGCCTGATCCCCGAGTCGTCGATCGAGCCGCTCGACATGGAGTCGCTGGCCGACGTCGAGGTCGACGACGAGTCGGCCTCCGCCGCGCTGCGCACCACGGCGGTGATCAAGCTCAACGGCGGCCTCGGCACGTCGATGGGCATGGACCGCGCCAAGAGCCTGCTCTGCGTGCGCAAGGGCTGGTCCTTCCTCGACGTCATCGCCCGTCAGGTGCTCCACCTCCGTCGCACCCACGACGCGCCGTTGCCGCTGCTCTTCATGAACAGCTTCCGCACCTCCCGCGACACCATGGCCGCCCTCGCGCGCTACGCCGACCTGCCGGTCGAGGGCCTGCCGCTGGAGTTCCTGCAGAACCGCGAGCCCAAGCTCCGGGCCGACGACCTGAGGCCGGTGACCTGGGCCAAGGACCCCGACCTCGAGTGGTGCCCGCCCGGCCACGGCGACCTCTACACCGCCCTGCGCGGCACCGGCCTGCTGACCACGCTGGTCGAGCAGGGCTACGAGCGGGTCTTCGTCTCCAACTCCGACAACCTGGGCGCGACGCCCGACCCGCGGGTCGCGGGCTGGTTCGCCCGCTCGGGTGCGCCGTTCGCGATCGAGGCCGTACGGCGTACGCCGTCGGACGTGAAGGGTGGCCACTTCGCCCGCCGGAAGTCCGACGGCCGCATCGTGCTCCGTGAGACCGCGCAGACCTCGAAGGAGGACCGGGCCGCGCTGGCCGATCTCGACCGCCACCGGTTCTGCTCGACCAACAACCTGTGGTTCGACCTGAGCGCGATGACCGAGGCGATCGAGGCGCGTCACGGCATCCTCGGGCTGCCGCTGATCCGCA
>JAHEXO010000366.1:1486-3738 GCA_023252065.1 Nocardioides sp.
TCGAGGGCGCCACCACGATCGAGGTCGGCCGCGACCGGTTCGTCCCGGTCAAGACCACCAACGACCTGCTGGTGCTCCGCTCCGACGTCTACGACGTGGGCAAGGACTTCGTGCTCAGCCCGGTCTCCGACCAGCTTCCGTTCGTCGACCTCGACAGCGGCTACTACAAGCTGGTGCCGGAGTTCGAGCGGCGCTTCCCCGAGGGTGCGCCCTCGCTGCGCGAGGCGACGTCGCTGAAGGTGCAGGGCGACTGGACGTTCGGACGAGAGGTCAAGGTCAAGGGCGACGTCTCCCTGGAGACCGCCGCAGCGGCTCGGGTGGAGACCGGTAGCGTCTTGGAGCATGACTGACGCGCCTGTCTCCGTCGAGGAGCACCGCGACCGGATCCTCTCGGCGATCTCGCCGCTGCCGGCCTTCGACCAGCCGCTGATGGAGGCCTTCGGCCTGGCAGCGGCCGAGGAGGTACGGGCGGCGGTGGCGCTGCCGAGCTTCGACAACTCTGCGATGGACGGCTACGCCGTGCGGGAGGCGGACGTCGCCCACGCCTCCCTCGACTCTCCGATCCACCTCCCGGTGGTGGGGGAGATCGGGGCGGGCCAGGCGACGCTCCTGGCGATGTCGCCCGGCACGGCGGTGAAGATCATGACCGGTGCTCCCGTGCCCGCCGGAGCCGACGCGATCGTCCCTTACGAGTGGACCGACCGTGGCGTCGCGCAGGTCGTGATCACCCAGGCCCCCGAGCCGGGCCAGCACGTGCGACCCGCCGGCCAGGACGTCGCGGTCGGCGACCTGGTCGTCACCGAGGGCACGGTCCTCGGACCCCGTCAGATCGGACTGCTGGCAGCGGTCGGCCGGGCGTCCGTGCGGTCGCGTCCCCGCCCGCGCGTCGTCGTCCTGTCGACCGGCTCGGAGCTCCGCGAGCCCGGCACGGCCCTGGGCCGGGACTCGATCTACGACGGCAACTCCTTCCTGCTCGCCGCCGCGGCCAGGCAGGCCGGGGCGATCGCCTACCGCGTCGGGATCGTCCCCGACGACCCACGCGCCTTCCTCACCGCGCTCCAGGATCAGCTGGTCCGCGCCGACCTCGTCGTCACCAGTGGCGGGGTGTCGATGGGCGACTACGACGTGGTCAAGGAGGCGCTCTCCCCGCTCGGCACGGTCTGGTTCGGTGGGGTGGCGATGCAGCCCGGGAAGCCTCAGGGCTTCGGCACGGTCGGCGAGGACTACATCCCGATCATCACGCTCCCGGGCAACCCGGTGTCGTCGTACATCTCCTTCGAGATGTTCGTGCTCCCGGCCATCCGCAAGCTGATGGGGCGGACGACGTTCACCCGGCCCACCGCCGACGCCGTCCTCACTCGCGGCCTGCGCTCTCCCGAGGGTCGCCGCCAGTACGCCCGCGGCACGCTGTCCGTCGTCGACGGCCGGCTCGCCGTCACGCCGGTCGGGCCGCAGGGCTCCCACATGATCGGCGACCTGGCCGAGTCCGACGCGCTCGTCGTGGTGCCGGAGTCCGTGACCTCGCTCGATGCGGGTGAGACAGTGAGCGTCGTGCCGCTGGACGAGGACTTCTAGCCCATGACCGAGCAGGGTCTCACCCACGTCGACGAGTCGGGCGCGGCCCGGATGGTCGACGTCTCCGGCAAGCAGGTCAGCGCCCGCGAGGCGGTCGCCGCCGGTCGGGTGCTGGTCTCTCCCGCGGTCGTCGGCCTGCTCCGCGGCGCCGGCGTGCCCAAGGGCGACACCCTCGCGGTCGCCCGGCTGGCCGGGATCATGGGGGCCAAGCAGACGCCGTCCCTCATCCCCCTCTGCCACCCGCTCGCGCTCTCCGGGGTCACCGTCGACCTCGACGTCGCCGACGACGCGGTCGAGATCACCGCGACGGTCCGCACCAGCGACCGGACGGGCGTCGAGATGGAGGCTCTCACCGCGGTCGCGGTCGCGGGCCTGACCGTCATCGACATGGTCAAGGCCGTCGACAAGCGCGCGGTGATCACCGACGTCCGGGTGCTGAGCAAGTCCGGTGGCAAGTCCGGCGACTGGACCCGCTGACATGGCCCCGACATGGCGATGAGGGGCGCCGTGGTGGTCGCGTCCAACCGCGCAGCCGCCGGCGTGTACGACGACACCACCGGGCCGCTGCTCGTGGATCTCCTCGTCTCCTTGGGCTTTGCCTGCGGCCAGCCTATCGTCGTGCCCGACGGCGGGCCGGTCGGCGACGCCATCGCCGCCGAGGCCGAGGGGGGTGCCCG
>JAHEXO010000367.1 GCA_023252065.1 Nocardioides sp.
GGCCTCGGCTACCCCCGCACCTACGAGGACCAGGAGAAGTGGGAAGGCGGGTGGGAGCTCAACAACCGTGGTCGCCTTAAGCTCAAGGCGGGTGGCCGGTTCCGCAAGCTCCTCACGATCTTCTCCAACCCGAAGCTCCCGTCGATCGGTGAGTACTACGAGCCCTGGACCTATGACTACGCGACGCTGACCGACGCGCCGGCCCAGGACCACACGCCGGTGGCGCGGCCGAAGTCGCTGATCACCGGTGCGAACATGAAGATCGAGTGGTCGGCCAACTGGGACGACGACCTCGGCGGCTCCACGGCCAACACCCACCGCGACCCGATGCTGAAGAAGATCGCGGACAAGGTGAAGCTGGAGTTCGAGCAGACCTTCATGTTCTACCTGCCGCGGATCTGCGAGCACTGCCTGAACCCCTCGTGCGCCGCGTCGTGCCCCAGCGGCGCGATCTACAAGCGGGCCGAGGACGGCATCGTCCTCGTCGACCAGGACCGCTGCCGCGGCTGGCGGATGTGCGTCTCGGGCTGCCCCTACAAGAAGGTCTACTTCAACCACCGCACCGGCAAGGCCGAGAAGTGCACGTTCTGCTTCCCCCGCATCGAGGTCGGCCTGCCCACCGTCTGCTCCGAGACCTGCGTGGGCCGCCTGCGCTACATCGGCCTGATGCTCTACGACGCCGACCAGGTCCTCGAGGCCGCCTCGACCACCGACGAGCAGGGCCTGTACGAGGCCCAGCGCGACGTCTTCCTCGACCCGTTCGACCCCGAGGTGATCCGGGAGGCGGAGAAGGCCGGCATCGCCCGCGACTGGGTCGACGCGGCGCAGCGGTCGCCGGTCTACGCCCTCATCAACACCTACCGGGTCGCGCTGCCCCTGCATCCGGAGTACCGCACCATGCCGATGGTCTGGTACATCCCACCGCTGTCGCCCGTGGTCGACGTGGTGGCGGAGACCGGTGAGGACGCCGAGGACACGGGCAACCTCTTCGCCGCGATCGACTCCCTACGGATCCCGGTCGAGTACCTCGCCGAGCTGTTCACCGCCGGCGACGTCGAGCCGGTGGACTCCGTACTCAAGAAGCTCGCGGCGATGCGGTCCTACCTGCGCGACCTCAACATGGGACGTGAGGCCGACGCCTCGATCCCGGCCTCGGTGGGGATGAGCGAGGAGGACATGTACGACATGTACCGGCTCCTCGCCCTCGCCAAGTACGACGAGCGCTACGTCATCCCGCCCGCGCACGCCGAGCAGGCGCACTCCCTCGAGGAGCTCGCCACCGAGTGCTCGGTCTCGGAGTACGGCGGCGGTCAGCAGGGCCTGTTCGGCGAGGGGTCCGGCGTGCCGACGCCGATCGCGGTCGAGAACTTCCAGATGCTCCAGGACCGGCAGACCGCCGACTCCCTGGCCGGGCCGGAGAACAAGGGCAGCCGGGTCAACCTCCTCAACTGGGACGGCAAGGGCTCACCGCCCGGCCTGTTCCCGCCGAAGGGGGATGGCTCATGAGCGGTCGTCGCCCGAAGCCCACGCTGTCGCCCGAGCTGCTGACCGTCGTCTGGCAGTCGGCCTCCCTGCTCCTCGACTACCCCGACGAGGCGATGCTCGCCCGCGCCGAGCTGGTCCGGTCGGCGTCCCGCTCGCTGCCGACCGCGATCGGTGACTCCCTGCGGTCCTTTGTGGACTGCCTCGGGTCCACCCCGCTGCCCGAGCTCCAGGCCGACTACGTCGAGACCTTCGACAGCCGGCGGCGCTGCAACCTGTTCCTCACCTACTTCGCGCACGGCGACACCCGCAAGCGCGGGATGGCGCTGCTGAGGTTCAAGCAGACCTACCTGGCGTCCGGTTTCGAGCTCGACGACGCGGAGCTCCCCGACCACCTGTGCGTCGTGCTCGAGTACGCCGCGACCGTCGACCAGGTGCGCGGGCGCGACCTGATGCTCGACCACCGGGCGGGGCTGGAGCTGCTGCGTCTCTCGCTGCACGACCTGGCGTCGCCCTGGGCGAGCCTGGTCGACGCCGTGACCGCGACGCTGCCGCCGCTGCGCGGCGACGAGCGGGACGCCGTACGACGGCTCGCGGCTGAGGGCCCGCCGGAAGAGGAGGTCGGTCTCGCGCCGTTCGCGGCCCCGCAGTTCAGCCCGGGCGCCGTCGACGTCGGCGTACCCGAGACGACGCTGCTGCCGATGCCGTCCTTCCCGGGAGCCCGCCGATGAACGAGTTCCTCTTCGTCATCGTCCCCTACCTCTGCCTGACGACGTTCGTCGTCGGTCACCTGTGGCGCTACCGCTACGACAAGTTCGGCTGGACCACCCGGTCCTCCCAGCTCTACGAGAACCGGCTGCTGCGCATCGGCAGCCCGCTGTTCCACTTCGGGATGCTGGGCGTCATCGGCGGCCACATCGTCGGCCTGCTGGTGCCGGAGTCGTGGACGGACGCGCTCGGCATCTCCCACCACGCCTACCACGTGGTCGCCGTGGTCGGCGGCCTCGTGTCCGGGGTGATGGCGGTGGTCGGGATGGCGATCCTGATCTACCGCCGGCGCACCGTGGGCCCGGTCTTCTCGGCCACGACTCCGATGGACAAGGTGATGTACGCCTTCCTGGCCGCCGTGATCCTGCTGGGCATGTGGAACACGATCGCGGGCTCGATCCTCCACGTGGGCGGTGAGTACGACTACCGCGAGGGCGTGTCGGTCTGGTACCGCTCGTTCCTCGCGTTCCACCCCGATCCCTCGCTGATGGCCCGGGCGCCGCTGGGGTTCCAGCTCCACGCACTGGTCGCCTTCGGGCTGTTCGCGCTGTGGCCCTTCACCCGCCTGGTCCACGTCTTCAGCGCGCCGCTGGGCTATCTGACCCGCCCTTACATCGTCTACCGCAGCCGCGACGACGCTCAGCTCGGGAGCCACCGCCCCCGGCGTGGCTGGGACCGGGTCGGCTGAGATGTGCGACCACTGTGGCTGCCGGGGAGTCGGTGCCGTCCGCGAGCTGATGGACGAGCACACCGCGCTCCTGGACGAGGCGTACGCCGTACGGCAGACGGTGCGGTCCGGCGACGCGTTGGCCGCGATGACCGGCGTGACTGCCCTCGTCTCCCGTCTGCGACGGCACGTCCGGCGCGAGGAGGACGGGATCTTCCGGGCGCTGCGCAGCTCGGCTGAGTTCCTCGACGAGGTCGATGCACTCGAGGGCGAGCACGCCGGTCTCGAGCAGGCGATCGCCCTCCTCGACCCCGGGTCGCCCGGCTTCGCGGCGGCGGTGACCCGGTTGCTCGACGACCTCGGCGTCCACATCGACCGCGAGGACTACGGGATCTTCCCGGTCTCCGTGGTCACGCTGGGAGCGGCCGGGTGGACGATCGTCGACCAGGCGCACGCGGCCGCGCCGACCTTCCTGCTAGACGTACCACGGGAGCCTGCGCTGCCCGTCTCCGTCCTGGGACCGCCCGCCTGAGCGAGCGACCCGACCACCCGGCAAGAGGAGGACCACATGAACAAGGAGTCACTCACCGCGCTCGTCTCCGACCACCTGGCGACGGCGTCGACGGCCTCGAGCGGTCGCAGCGCGCACACGGTCCACGGAGGGCACGAGCACGCCCTGCGCCAGACCCTGATCGCCCTGCGTGCCGGGTCGCACCTCGACGAGCACGAGAGCCCGGGCGAGGCGACGCTGCAGGTGCTGCACGGCCGGGTCACCCTGGTCGCCGGTGACGACCGGTCGGAGGGCGCCGCAGGC
>JAHEXO010000368.1 GCA_023252065.1 Nocardioides sp.
GCGTGGGACATGACCCGGGACGCCGAGCTGGCCGCCTCCGACTACGTCCGGCTGGTGCTGCGCAACATCGGCAGCGAGACCGACTCGTTCGGCATCCGGGCCATCCCGGCCTACGCCTCGCTGGCTGTCAACTTCTACTCCGACCCGGCGGGGCGTGACGCCCTGCGCCGCGAATGGGAGGGCGGGCTCCGCGACCTGCTGCACGCCGCCGAGCCCGGCAGCAACGCGCAGCTGATCTTCGCGCGCGCCTACGGCGCCTCGGTGGTCTCCGACGAGGGGGCGGCCGAGGTGCGTGGCCTGCTCGACGGCTCGGCCGCGATCGACGGCCTCGCCATCGACACCGACCTGCGTTGGGCGCTGGTCACCGGTCTGGCCAGGTCCGGCGCCGGCGACGACGCCCTGATCGAGGCCGAGCTCGAGCGGGACGCGACCATCGCGGGCCAGGAGCACGCCGCGACCGCCCGCGCCTCGCGCCTCGACGCCGCCGCCAAGGCCGCGGCCTGGAGCGACCTGGTCGACAACCCCGACGTCCCCAACGGGACCTACAGCGCTATCGCGCTCGCCTTCATGCGGCACGGCCAGGAGGACCTTCTCGAGCCCTACCTCGAGCAGTACCTCGCGGCCGCCGACGACGTCTGGGAGAGGCTCGGCACGCACATGGCCTCCGACTTCCTGGAGGGTGCGTTCCCGGCTCCGCTCTGCAGCCCGGAGACGGTCGCCCGGCTGGACCAGTGGCTCGAGGAGTCGCCGGCCAACCCTGCGGCCAAGCGCTACGTGCGGGAGGGCCGCGCCGACCTGGTGCGCGCCCTCGCGACCCAGGCCAAGGACGCCAGGGGGTAGCCCGGCTGCCGGTCAGGTGGCGGCGTGGAGCGTGCGCGGGGCGCGCGCGGCCAGGGCGAGCATGCTCAGCCCGCGCTTGATGCCGACGACCAGGTCGCCGTTGGCGAACTCGCCGCGCATCTGGAGCACGGCCAGGCCGGCCTCGTGGTCGGTGAGGTGACGGCGTACCTCGCTGCCGGTGACGACCTCGACCAGCCGCGCGACGGGGTCGACCATCACCAGCACGCTGCGCTCGGGGGTGGCCAGCGACGCGTGCAGGTGCTCGGCGAAGGCGCGCGGCTCGCCCTCGACGGCGCCGACGAAGACGGAGAACTCGAAGCGGGAGACCTGCTCGGCCGCCCGGATGGCCTGGTCCAGGGCGACCCGCTGAGTGTTGCTGAACTCGCGCACCGTCGTCACCAGGTGCCGCCGGCGCCGCCGGTGTCGCGGTCGGCATCGGCGTCGGACGAGGCGTGGCGCGCGGGCTCCAGCTCGGCGGTCTGGCGGCGCCCGCCGAACCACTGGTCGTCGGCACGCGCACCGGCCGGAGCCACCGACTCGCCCCGGATCACCGGGGGCAGGTAGAGGAACGCGACGATCACCAGCGTGATCAGGAGCGGGATGCCGACGAAGATCGTGATCTCGCGCAGCGCGTTGACGGGCGGCGGGTGGCTCCAGCCCACGGGGATGTCGGCGGAGGCGGGCCCGGCGTAGGCCAGGAGCAGGATCGTGGCGCAGCCCACGACGAGCGCGGCTCGGCGCGGGGCCTGGGACTTCGTGGTCACGGGGTGAGGATACTGGTCCGCATGCTCGATGCCTTCATGGGAATCGACCAGGAGAACTGGTCCGCCTTCGGCCTCGTCACCGCCAAGAGGGCGGCGGCCATCGCGACCATCCTCGTCATCGCCCTGGTGACGCGGTGGCTCATCGACCGGCTCATCGACCGACTGGTGAAGAAGGCCGAGGTGGGCGTGCTGCCCGACCGGCTGACCAACGGCAAGCTCGGCCGCAGCACGACCGAGCCACCGCCGGGTTCGACGCGGCGCGTGCAGCGGGCGCAGACGATGGGCACCCTCCTGAAGAGCATCGCCGCGGGAGTGATCTTCGCGATCGCGATCACGATGATCCTGGCCGAGCTGGGCCTGGACATCGGGCCGATCGTCGCCAGCGCCGGCATCCTCGGCGTCGCCCTCGGCTTCGGCTCCCAGACGCTGGTCAAGGACTTCCTGTCGGGGGTGTTCATGATCTTCGAGGACCAGTACGGCGTGGGAGACGTCGTCGACCTCGGTGGCGGGCTCACCGGCACGGTCGAGGCAGTCAGCCTGCGGGTGACCCGGCTGCGCGACACCAACGGCACCGTCTGGTACGCCCGCAACGGCGAGCTGCTGCGGGTCGGCAACATGAGCCAGAACTGGGCCCGCACCGTCCTCGACATCCAGGTCAGCGCCCGCGAGGACCTTCCCCGGGTCAAGAGCGTGCTCGGCGACGTGCTGCGCGACCTGTGGCAGGACGACGAGTTCGACGGCGTGATCATCGAGGAGCCGGAGATCTGGGGCATCGAGGCGGTGACCCAGGACGCGATCACCCTGCGGGTGACGCTCAAGACCGCGCCGATGGAGCAGTGGCGGGTCGCCCGGGTGGTGCGGGAGCGGATCAAGAGCCGCTTCGACCACGAGGGCATCCAGGCGCCCTTCCCCACGTCGTACGTCATGAACCGGACGCCTGGCGACGGCGACGAGCCGGTGACCGCCGACGCGGGTGCCCCGACCGACGCCTGACCGGACCCACCGGCGAGAATGGCGCCGTGAGCAGCACCTTCTACGACGAGATCGGCGGCGAGGAGACGATCACCCGCGTCGTCGCCGCCTTCTACCGGGGCGTGGCCGACGACGAGGTGCTGCGGCCGCTGTACCCCGAGGAGGACCTCGGGCCGGCCGAGGAGCGGTTCCGGCTGTTCCTCATGCAGTACTGGGGCGGCCCCACGACGTACTCCGACCAACGCGGCCATCCGCGGCTCCGGATGCGGCACGCGCCGTTCGCGGTGACCCCGGTCGCCAAGGACCACTGGCTGGCCTGCTTCCGGGCCGGCCTCGACGAGGTGGCGCTGCCGCCCGAGCAGGACGCACAGTTCTGGGACTACGTCACGCACGCCGCGCAGTTCATGGTCAACAGCTTCGAGTGAACCCTCCCTACCTGCCTTCTCGCGCAGGTTCTGGAACGCATGTAACGCAGCACCCTTCTCGCGACAGGTGCAGGTCGTCAGGACCGAGCACCCATCCCCCCGAGGAGTGTCATGACCAGCGTCCCTCTCCGCCGCGCGATCGCGATCGGCGGATCCCTCGCCGTGATCGCCGTGGGCGGCAGCTACGCCGCGGGCGCGTTCGCCAAGGGCGGCCACCCGGCCGCACCCACGGTGCGCGTCGTCACGCACAGCAGCCAGGGCCATCAGCACGCGACCGCCCACGCGCTGCACCACGCCCAGCACCACGCCGCGGCTGCCGCGGCCCCGGCGAGCGATCCCAGCGACGACCCGACCCAGGACCCGACCGACGTGCCGACCGACGGCCCGACCGACAACCCGAGTGACAGCCCGTCCGAGGACCCCAGCGACGACCCGACCAACAGCCCCACCCAGGACTCCAGCGACGAGCCGTCCGAGGACCCCACTGAGGACCAGGGTGACGAGCAGGGCGACGGCCAGGGCGACGGGCAAGGTGACGGCCAGGGAGACGAGCAGGGCGACGGCCAGGGCCAGAGTGACGGCCCGGGCGACGACCAGGGCTCGAGTGACAGCTCGGGTGACAGCTCGGGCGACAGCTCCGGCGACTGACGCCCTCTGATCTCGGAGCCCTCGCCCACACTCCCCCGGGTGGGTGAGGGCTCCGACCCCGATGCGGCCCGGATGCGGT
>JAHEXO010000369.1 GCA_023252065.1 Nocardioides sp.
GAGGCCTTCGACGACGACATGCTGTCCTCGCAGGCCTTCCTCGACTTCGCGGTCTCGTGGTGGCCGCCGCTCGAGGCGACCGAGGTGCTCGGCTGGCTGCGCGACCCGGAGTTCCTCGCCCGGGTCAGCGAGGGCGTCGTCACCCCCGAGGAGCAGCGGCTGCTCGTCGAGTCGTGGCAGGCCGACTCGCTGTCGGTCGAGGACATGCCCCTCGTCGACGAGCTCCGCTACGCCGTCGGCGACGTACCCGACCGCGCCCGCGAGGAGGACCACGAGCTCGACGACTACGTCGGCGGCGACATGCGCGAGCTGACCACCGCGCTGGAGCGCGAGTACGGCCCCGACGCCGGGCCCTGGCGCCCGCCCACGCACCGGATCGAGGACGACTCCTACGCCCACGTGCTCGTCGACGAGGCGCAGGACCTGACGCCGATGCAGTGGCGGATGGTCGGGCGCCGCGGCCGAGCGGCCACCTGGACGATCGTCGGCGACGCCGCCCAGTCGTCGTGGCCGGTGCCGTCGGAGTCGGCCTCCGCGCGGGCCACCGCGATCGAGGGCAAGGACCTCCACGAGTTCCACCTGTCGACCAACTACCGCAACTCCTCCGAGATCTACCACTACGCCGCCGACTACGCCTCGCGCGTCTGGCTCGACGCCGACCTGCCGACCGCGGTCCGGTCGACGGGGGTCTCCCCGCGCGAGGTGGCGGCCGGGCCCGATCTGGCCGAGACGGTGCGGGCCGAGCTGACCGCGATCGCCGGCGAGGTGCGGGGCACCATCGGGATCGTGGCGCCGATCGCCCGCCGCGCCGAGGTGGCCTCGTGGCTGGCGTCGTGGCCGGAGCACGCCGGCGACGCACCCCACGCGACCACGCCCGAGACGGCGGGCGACGACCGGATCGTCGTCCTGACCGGCATCGACACCAAGGGCCTGGAGTTCGACGGCATCGTCGTCGTCGACCCCGAGGCGATCGAGGCGGAGTCGCCCACCGGCCGGCCCACCCTCTACGTCGTCCTCACCCGTGCGACCCAGCTGCTCACCCTGGTGCGCTGACCAGGGCCTCGTGGTGCGCCAGCACCTGCCCTCGTGAGGGGAGCAGCAGGCTGGCGATCGCGGCGAGCGCATAGCCTGCCGCCGCCACCCAGCACGCCGCGACCAGGCCCGCTCGCAGCGACTCCGCGTCGTACGACGTGCCGACGACCGCGAAGAACACGGTGCCGGTGATCGCCACGCCAAGCGCCGCGCCGACCTGCTGCACAGTGCCGTAGGCGCCCGATGCGGCGCCCGCCTCGGAGGTCGGGATCGTTGCGAGGGCGACGTCGACCAGCGGAACCACGAGCAGTCCGAGTCCGATACCGTCGATCGCCAACGCCGGCGCCAGGCTCCAGGTCGAGAGATCGTTGCCACTGACCTGCACCGTCACCAGCACCCACACCGTCGCGGCCGACTGCAGCAGCGCGCCGGTCACCATGATCACCTTGCCGAGCCGGGTGCCGAGCGGGACCGAGATCCCGGTGCCGACGAACGCCCCGAGGCTGAACGGCAGCAAGGTGAGCCCCGCGTGGATCGCCGACCAGCCGAGCCCCGTCTGCACGTAGATCGTGAGCACGAGCGCGAAGCCCGCGAGCGAGCCCTGGAACGTCCCCTGCGTCATGAGCCCGGCCGAGAAGCCGCGGTCGGCGAAGAGGCGCATCGGCAGCAGCGCCGATCCGGTACGACGCTCACGCCGGCGCTGCTGCACCACGAACGCCGCCAGGAGGGCGACGCCCGCGCCCCCGACCGCCCAGATCCACCACGCCCAGTCCTGCTGCCGGCCCTCGACCAGGGCGTAGACGACACCGAGCAGGCCGAGCGTGGACAGGGCCAACCCGACCGGGTCGAGCCGCAGGGGGTGCTCCGACCGGGTCTCCGGCACCCAGCGGAACGCCAGGGCCACCAGGGCGAGCCCGATCGGCAGGTTGATCAGGAAGATGCTGCGCCACCCGATCCCGAACGCGTTGCTGGTGACCAGCCACCCGCCCAGCACCGGGCCGATCACCGCCGAGAGGCCCGAGACGGCCCCGATGACGCCGTAGATCGGCGCGCGCTCGCGCGGGGAGTAGAGCGCCTGCAGTGACGACAGCACCTGCGGCACCATCATCGCGGCGCCGGCCCCCTGCACGACCCGGGCCATCAGCAGCACGCCGATCGTCGGAGCGAGGCAGGCCAGGGCTGACCCGGCCGTGAAGCCGAGCACGCCGAGGACGAACATCCGTCGTCGGCCGACCATGTCGCCGAGCCGTCCGCCGGTGATCATCAGCACGGCGAAGGCCAGCAGATAGCTGCCCACGACCCACTCGAGCTGGGCGCCGGTGGCATCCAGGTCGGTGCGGATCGAGGGGAGCGCGACGTTGACGATGGTCGCGTCCATCAGGTCCATGAACGACGCGAAGATCAGCACGCTCATGGCGAGACCGCGTCCGTGGTGGTTCATCGAGTCCTCCCGAGGTCGGGTAGTCTGGTTCAGAACGGAGAAGTCCCCAAAAGGAATATCTCTAAAACGGAATAATTCCGAAGTGGAGAGACTAGCGAGGAGGCGAGCCGTTGTCCACCCGCGCCCAGCTCGGTGACCGGATCGCCCTGCTGATGCAGGAGCTGATCGCCTCCGCGGTGCTCACCAACGAGCGGATCGCCCGCCATGTCGGCCTCAACGTCGTCGACTTCCAGACCTACGGCGTGCTGGTCCGGCAGGGCGAGCCGATGACACCGGGGCAGATCGCCCAGGTCACCGAGCTGCCGTCGAGCACGACGACCCGGGTGCTCGACCGGCTCGAGGCCAAGGGGCTCGTGCGCCGGGAGCCCGACCCCGGCGACCGGCGCAAGACCTGGGTGCACGCCATACCCCTCGACCATCCGGAGATCGGCGCGGCCTACGACGCGATCCTGCGGGAGATGGAGGAGATCCACGCCGGCTTCACGGTCGCGGAGCTGACGACCGTCGTCCGCTACCTCGACGCCATCAAGGGCGTCGGCTGACCGGTAGATTCCCGGGCATGACCGCCGACGCCGTGACCGCCCGGGACGCCATCGCCGCGCTCCAGGAGCACGAGGCGTGGGCGATCATCCGACGCTCGACCCGGGCCGTAGACCGGCAGACCGTCGGTCTCGTGGGCGGCGCCCGACGCGAGGTCGACTCGATCCTCGACATCCCGCTCGAGGGCGGGGTGCCCGAGGCCGGCCACGTCGCCGACCGACTGGTGGCCATCCCGTTCCGCCAGGTCCGCGAGCGCGGCTTCGAGGCGCACGACGACGGCACGCCGCTGGTCGTGGTCGACGTCGCCAGCGAGCAGGAGTTCAGCGTCGCGGAGGTGGTCGACGCGATCGACGACCTGGTGGGGGACGGGAGCGTCGACTTCGCCGAGCGTGGCGGCTTCGACATCGACGACGACGCCTACGCCAAGCTCGTCGCGACGGTGATCGACGACGAGATCGGCCAGGGCGAGGGCGCCAACCTCGTGATCGGCCGGCACTACCGCGCCCACGTCGCCGACTGGGGGCCGGGCAAGGCGCTGACCGTGTTCCGCCGCCTCCTCGAGCGCGAGCACGGCGCCTACTGGACCTACCTGTTCTTCACCGGCGACCGCTACCTGATCGGAGCCAGCCCGGAGCGGCACGTCTCCGTGCACGGCGACGACGTCCGGATGAACCCCATCTCCGGCACCTTCCGCCTCGGCTCCGCCGACGCC
>JAHEXO010000370.1 GCA_023252065.1 Nocardioides sp.
TCTCGTTCAGCGACGCAGCGACGCCGCCGCGGGTGGGGTCGCGGAGCACGTGGAGGTCGTGGGTCACGTCCAGCATCGCGGCGACCAGTCCGTGCAGGGGCTGGCAGTCGCTGGCGACCTCGGTGCCGAACTCCAGGCCCTCGCGGACGCTCATGATCGCGATCCCGTGCACGCCCACGTGCCCGCTCACGATCACCACGTCTCCTGGCCGGGCCCGGTCGGGGCGCACGTCGACGCCCTCGGGGACGCGACCGATCCCGGCGGTGTTGACGTAGACACCGTCGCCGTGGCCGGACTCCACGACCTTGGTGTCGCCGGTGACGACCCGCACGCCGGCACGCCGGGCGGCCGCGCCCAGCCGGTCGGCGATCGCGCCGACCTTCACGAGGTCCGTGCCCTCCTCGAGGATGAACGCCGCCGACAGGAACAGCGGCTGCGCACCGCTCATCGCCAGGTCGTTGACCGTGCCGTTGACCGCCAGGTCGCCGATGCTGCCGCCGGGGAAGAACAGCGGCCGCACCACGAACGAGTCGGTGGAGAACGCCAGCCGGCCACCGGCGACATCGAGCACGGCGGAGTCGCCGAGCAGGTCCAGGCTGGCGTCGGCGAAGCTCGGCAGGAAGACGTGCTCGATCAGCTCCCCCGACATCGCACCGCCACCGCCGTGTCCCATCACCACGGTCGGGCTGTCGCGCAGGGGCAGCGGGCAGGTCCACCCCTCGAAGCTCGGCGGGTCCGCGGGCGGTTGCTCAGCCACCTGTCCTCGCCTCCGACCGCCCCGGCGCATCGGAGGCGTCCACGCCGTCCGCCTGCATCCGCCGGTAGAGGAAGTACGCCGCGCACGCACCCTCGTTGGACACCATGGTCGCGCCGAGCGGGTGACGGGGCGTGCAGAGCGTCCCGAACGCCGAGCACTCGTGCGGCTTGATCAGACCCTGGAGCACCTCGCCGCTGCGGCACACGCTCGACTCCTGGGTGTGGATGCCGGTGACCTCGAACCGGTGCTCGGCGTCGTAGGCCCGGTAGCGCTCGGAGAGCCGCCAGCCGCTGCGCGGGATCACCCCGATCCCCCGCCACGCCCGGTCCACCACCTCGAAGACCTCCTCCAGCATCTGCTGGGCGACGGGGTTGCCCTCCTCGGAGACCGCGCGGGGGTAGGCGTTCTCGACCTCGTGGCGCCCGTCCTCGAGCTGGTGCACGGCGCGCCGGATGCCCTCCAGGATGTCGAGCGGCTCGAAGCCGGTGACCACGATCGGTACGCCGTACCGGTCGGCGAGCGGTGGGTACTCCCTGGTGCCCATCACCGTGCACACGTGTCCCGCCGCCAGGAACGCCTGCACGCGGCACTCCGGCGAGGTCATGATCGCCTCGATCGCCGGCGGCACCCGGACATGACTGACCAGGAGGCTGAAGTTCTCGATGCCGAGCTTCTCGGCCTGGTGGACGGTCATCGCGTTGGGCGGTGCCGTCGTCTCGAACCCGACCCCGAAGAAGACCACCTGCCGGTCGGGGTGCTGGCGGGCCAGGGCGAGCGCGTCGAGCGGCGAGTAGACGACGCGAACGTCGCCACCGGCGCTCTTGACCCGGAACAGGTCACCGTCACTGCCGGGCACCCGGAGCATGTCGCCGAACGAGCAGAAGATCACGTCAGGCCGGGAGGCGATCTCCAGGGCCTTGTCGACGACCTCGAGCGGGGTGACGCAGACGGGGCAGCCGGGCCCGTGGATCATCTCGATGCCGCCGGGCAGCAGCTGGTCGAGGCCGTGCCGGACGATCGAGTGGGTCTGGCCGCCGCAGACCTCCATGATCGCCCAGGGCCGGGTCACGGTTGCGTGGAGGTCGTCGAGCAGCCGGCGCGCGAGCTCGGGGTCCTGGAACTCGTCGAGGTACTTCACCGCTCACCTCCGTCGCCCGGTCGGGGGTCGTCCGCGCGGGGATGCGTGGCGTCCGGCGCGGGCAGGCCGGCCTGCTCCGCAGCCCTCCCCCACTGGTCCCCGAACTCCGCGTCCAGCTCACCCATCTGCCGGAACAGCTCGAGCGTCTCCTGGGCGGCCTGCTCGTCGAGCCGCTGCAGGGCGAAGCCCACGTGCACGATCGTGTACTCACCGACCTGGAGGTCGGGCACGTACTCCAGGCACACCTCCTTGGTGATCCCGCCGAAGTCCACGGTCGCCATCCGGGTGCCGTCGCGCTCGGTGATCTCGACGACCCGCCCCGGCACTGCTAGGCACATGCTGCCTCCCCTCCGGACGTCTCCCCGGAGGACGGGGGCCGGTCGGCCGCGGCGGCGCGATGGGCGAGCACGGCCACCTGGCCCAGCGCGAGCCCCGCGTCACTGGCCGGCACCCGCCGGTGGCGCAGCACCCGGAAGCCCGCTTCGTCGAGGTCCGCGGCGCAGGCCTCGAGCAGGAACGCGTTGAGGAAGACCCCGCCGCTGAGCGTCACCGTGGCGGTCCCGGTCTCCTCGCGGAGCCGAACCAGCTCGGTGACCACGGAGGCGACGACCGCCGCCTGGAAGCGGGCCGCGACCAGCGCCGGGGCGGTGCCCGCCAACACGTCGTCGGCCACCGCGGCCACCACGGGTGCCGGGTCGAGACCGGGCCCGAACCGGTAGCCGTCGACGCGCCCGACCGGGCGTGCCCGCGCCTCGAGCTCCATCGCCGCCTGCGCGTCGTACCCGGCTCGGTGACAGATCCCGGCCATCGAGGCGACCGCGTCGAAGAGCCTGCCCATGCTGGACGTCGGGACGCAGCGCAGACCCGTCTCGAGCTGGCGGCGCAACAGACCCACCTCCTCGTCCGAACAGGCCTGCACGCACGGCAGACCCTCGTCCCAGTCCAGCCCGGCCGAGGTCAGGTGCGATAGGGCCATCCGGCACGGGTTGCGCACCCCTGCGTCACCACCGGGCAGCGGCACATAGGCCAGGTGCGCGAGGCGGGTGAAGTCGCGGTAGTCGGCGTGCAGGATCTCCCCGCCCCAGGCGGCACCGTCGTCGCCGTAGCCGGTGCCGTCGAAGGCGACGCCCAGCACCGTGGTGCCGTCGGGCACCCCCTGGTCGGCCATCGTCGAGGCGACGTGGGCGTGGTGGTGCTGCACCTCGGTCACCGGTCGCGTCCCGGCGTGCTCGCGCGCCCACGACCGCGAGCGGTAGGCGGGGTGCCGGTCGGCGGCCAGGTGCAGCGGCTGTACGCCGGTGAGCCGGCCGAGGTGGTAGACCGCGCGGCCGAAGGCGGTGAGGGTGGCGAGGTCGTCCATGTCGCCGATGTGTCCCGACATCCACGCCAGGCGTCCCTCGGCCAGGCAGAAGGTGTTCTTGAGGTCGCCGCCGACGGCGAGCGCGGCCGGGGCGTCGAAGGGCAGGTCGAGCGGCAGGGGGGCCTCGCCGCGCGACCGGCGTACGGGCGCCTCGAGGCCGGCGACACCGCGGGTCACCGAGTCGTCGCAGGGCACGTGGATCGGCCGGTCGTGGGTGAGCCACGCGTCGGCCAGGCCGGCGAGCCGGGCGAGCGCGTCGTGGTCGTCGGTGACGATCGGCTCCCCGGCGAGGTTGCCACTGGTCATCACCAGCGCCCAGGGGCCCGGCCCGTCTCCGGGCAGACCGAGCAGGAGGTGGTGGAGCGGGGCGTGGGCGAGCATCACGCCGAGGTCGGCGCTGCCCGGCGCGATCTGGGCGCTGACCGGGGCGTCGGCACGGCGCTGCGCCAGCACGATGGGGCGCCCT
>JAHEXO010000020.1 GCA_023252065.1 Nocardioides sp.
TCTAGAGCCGCACGATCGACCACCACGTCTCCGCGGTGCTCGCCAAGCTCGGCGTCGGCTCGCGCACCGCCGCGGCCGCGGCCGCCCGCACCCTCGGCCTGGCTACCGCGACCACCTAGGGCGCGCGACGGCCCCACCCGTCCCGGCAATCTGGGTAGTCGAGGACCACCAACCTGGGCAGTTCCGCCGAAGAGCCCGCTCCCCTTTTCTTCCTACCGTGCGGGAGTGCGGTCGACACAGCGTCGGCCGAGCCACTCGAAGGAGAAACAGATGCCGCTCTACATGGACGTGCACCACCTGGACGGCCCGGTCACCGCCGACGACGTCGCCAAGGCGCACATGGCCGACCTGCAGGTGCAGGACAAGTACGACGTGCAGTACCAGCGCTACTGGGTCGACGAGGCCAGCAGCACGATCTTCTGCCTCGTCGAGGCACCCTCGCCGGACGCCGCCAACACCGTGCACCGTGAGGCGCACGGCCTGGTCGCCGACGAGGTGCACGAGGTCAAGGAGGGTTCGTGATGAGGTTCCGGAAGATCCTGGTCGCGGCCGTCTCGGCACTGGCTGTCGCCGCGGGCGGTGCGGCGTACGCCGCGCACGCGAGCGCGCAGGGCGGGACCCTGCCCGCGCAGATCCGGGCCGCCACCGCGCCGTACCACAGCCTCGCCGTGGCCCGGCACGCCGGCTGGAACACGCTCTTCCAGGACGTCAACGGCCTGACCTGCATCCAGGACACCGACACGCCCTCGATGGGTGGGATGGGCTTCCACTGGATCAACCCGGACAACATCGGCTCCACCGACCCGACCAAGCCGGCCGCGCTCATCTACGCGCCCGGCCCGTCGGGGAAGGTGCGCTTCGCCGGCATGGAGTACCTCGTGCCGGACCCCACAGGCACCACACCGCAGCCCTTCCTGGGGGATGAGGGCTTCATGTACACCCCGCCGGGCAACCGCTTCCTGGGCGACACGGGATTCTGGTCCCTGCACGTCTGGGCCTGGTGGCCGAGCCCGGACGGGTTGTACTCGATGTGGAACCCGCGGATCAGCTGCCCGTAGGCCGTCTCCGGCCCATGGTCACCTGACCGCCGCGCAGGCCCGGTCCGATCACCTGCCAGCCTTCCCTGGCGTAGAGGTGACGGGCCGGGTCGTCGGCGTCCGCAGTGGTCATCAGCACCCAGCGCTCCTGGGGCAGCCCGTCGGTCACGGCCCGCAGCAGGGTGGTCCCGACGCCGCTGCCCCGGGCGCCCTCGACGACCCCGAGGCTGACCAGCTCGAAGTGCCCACCCAGCCACGCCTCGGCCACCTCGGGCGCGAGCACCTGGGCGGCCTGGTCGGTCCACCACTGACCGCGCTCGCCGGTGTAGCCGTAGGCGAACCCGACCAGCGCTCCACCGTCGTAGGCCCGCACCAGGCGGAAGCCGGCCCGCGCCACGTGCCGGTCCCAGAGCCCGGCCCGCCAGCCCGCGTAGTCGGTCTGGTCGCCGAACACCGCGTCGTAGACCGGCCAGAGCTCGTCGGTGTCGTCCTCGCTCACCGATGTCACCACGTCGTACGTCGTCACTGGTCGACGGCTCGCGACCTCGCCAGGCTCAGGTCGAGGCGACGGCGTGCCTGGTCTGCGTCGCGCTCGCGGTGGGCGTCGGTGATGCCGTGCTTCACCGCGAGGTGGATCACCACGTAGAGGGCCAGGCAGCCGAGGAGCGGCAACAGCAGGACCACGACAGCGCCGAGACCGGACATGGCGGCATCGTAGGGGTTCCTGGCAGCACGCGCGGGGCTCTCAGGCGTCGATGGCCTCGACGTCGACGTCGTAGGCGCCCTGCACCAGGAACTCCTTGCGCGGCGCGACCTCGGAGCCCATCAGCAGCTCGAAGACCTCGGCGGCCGACTCGGCGGAGTCGACGGTGATCCGGCGCAGCGTGCGGTGGCGGGGGTCCATGGTGGTCTCGGCCAGCTGCTTGGCGTCCATCTCGCCGAGGCCCTTGTAGCGCTGCACCGGGTCCTTCCAGCGCAGGCCCTTCTTCGCCAACCCGGCGAGCGTGCGCTGCAGCTCGGCGTCGGAGTAGGTGTAGACGTACTTCTCCTGCCCCTTCTTGGGGTTGGTCAGCTCTATCCGGTGCAGCGGCGGGACCGCGGTGAAGACCCGGCCGCTGGTGACCAGGTCGGGCATGTACTTGTAGAACAGGGTCGCGAGCAGGCAGCGGATATGTGCCCCGTCGGAGTCGGCGTCGGCCATGAAGATGATCCGGCCGTAACGACGGGCCTCGAGGTCGAACGTGCGGCCCGAGCCGGCGCCGACGACCTGGATGATCGAGGCGCACTCGGCGTTCTTGAGCATGTCACCGATGGAGGCCTTCTGGACGTTGAGGATCTTCCCGCGGATCGGCAGCAGCGCCTGGAACTCGGAGTTGCGGGCCAGCTTGGCGGTGCCCAGCGCCGAGTCGCCCTCGACGATGAACAGCTCGGTGCGCTCGTTGTCGGTGGCCCGGCAGTCGGCGAGCTTGGCCGGGAGGGCGGAGGACTCGAGGGCGTTCTTGCGGCGCTGGGTGTCGCGCTGCTGGCGGGCCGCGAGGCGGGTCTTGGAGGCGGCCACCACCTTCTCCATGACCAGCTTGGCCTGGGCCTTCTCGACCCGCTTGGTCGACGTCAGGAACTTCTTCAGCTCCGCGGACACCACCCGGCGTACGACGCCGCGGGCCGCCGGCGTGCCGAGGATCTCCTTGGTCTGGCCCTCGAACTGCGGCTCTGCGAGGCGCACCGTGACCACGGCGGTCATGCCCTCGAGCACGTCGTCCTTGATCACGTCGGCGTCGTTGACCCGGAGTGCCTTGGTCTGCCGCATCACGTCGTTGAAGGTCTTGGTGACCGCGCTCTCGAAGCCGCTCACGTGGGTGCCGCCCTTGGGCGTCGCGATCACGTTGACGTAGGAGCGCATCTCGGTGTCGTAGCCGGTGCCCCACCGCACGGCGACGTCGACCGTGAGCTCGCGCTCGACCTCCTGCGGCGTCATGTGGCCCTTGTCGTCGAGCAGGGGCACGGTCTCGGTGAAGGTCTCGGTGCCCTGCAGCCGCAGGATGTCGGTCACCGCGTCGTCGTGGGCGAGGAACTCGGTGAACTCCGCGATGCCACCGTCGTGGCGGAACTTCTCCTCCACGGGCTGGTCGCCGCGCAGGTCGCGGATGACCAGCTCGAGGCCGGGCACGATGAACGACGTCTGGCGGGCGCGCCCGATCAGCCCGTCCCACTGGAAGTCGGCGTCCTTGGTGAAGACCTGACGGTCGGGCCAGAACCGGATGTGGGTGCCGGTGCGGGTCTTGGTGACGCGAGCGCCCTTGCGGGTGAGCCCCGACTTCGCGGTGAACGAGGCGTCCGGGCCGTCGCCGGCGAACACCCCGGGCTCACCTCGCCGGAAGCTCATCCCCTGCTGCGACGGCACCCGGTCGACGTCGACGTCGAGCCGGGCAGACAGCGCGTTGACCACGGAGGCACCGACGCCGTGCAGGCCGCCGGTGGCGACGTAGGACGAGCCGCCGAACTTGCCGCCCGCGTGGAGCTTGGTGAAGACCACCTCGACGCCCGGCAGGCCGGTCTTGGGCTCCTTGTCGACGGGGATGCCGCGTCCGTGGTCGTGGACCTCGGCGGACCCGTCGCGGTGCAAGGTGACCTCGATCAGGTCGCAGACGCCGCCCAGGGCCTCGTCGACGCCGTTGTCGATGATCTCCCACAGGCAGTGCATGAGACCGCGGGTGTCGGTGGAGCCGATGTACATGCCGGGGCGCTTGCGGACGGCCTCGAGCCCCTCGAGGACCAGGAGGTGCGCGGCGTTGTAGGTGTTGTCGGCGATGGTGGTGCTCCTGCGGCAGTACGGCGACGGCTCGCCGGTCGAGCCTGTCGAGGTCTCGACCCTACCCGCGACACGCCCAGGGTCGACGAAGGCTCGCTTGCCGGGGTGAACGCCCCGTCGGGTCTAGCGTGAGCGCATCACGAAGCGGACACGAGACGTCAGGATTTTGCGGAAAGCACGGCACGAGGCGGCCACACCCGGCACACTCGAGAGCAGAGATTCACAACGACTGAGCAGCAGTCTCCAGGTATGAGAACCACCCCGCCTGGGCATGATCACCGTGGTTGGATCCTGGTGTCGCACGACACGTAGGCCCTGGGGGGCTCAGGGAATGTTCCCACCTCCCGGTTACGTTGAGTACGACACCGGAACGATGAGAAATGAGGCCGATGTGACCACTGCAGTTGCCACGAGCTCCGCGCTGAGCGCCGCGGACCGCTGCGACCGTTGCGGAGCGCAGGCCTACTTGAAGGTCGAGCTCCAGTCCGGCGGCGAGCTGCTCTTCTGCGCCCACCACGCCCGCGAGCACGGAGACAAGCTCCGCGAGGTGGCCGCCCACGTCGTCGACGAGACCGACAAGCTGGGCGAGGTGCGCCCGACGGCGCCCGACGGCGAGCGCTGACCGCTCGCCCCACAAGCATCACGAAGGCCCCGGACCGACAGGTCCGGGGCCTTCCTCGTCCTCCCCGCTCCTCCGGCCCGAAGCGCCGTGCCACCCGTGTGGAAGGCTTCGGCGCGTGAACCCGATCGTGCTCGGCAGCGCTGTGCTGGTCGTGGTCGGCCTGTTCGGCATCGTGGTGCCGGTGCTCCCCGGCACGGTGCTGGTCGGCGCCGGGATCCTGGTCTGGGCGATCGCCGAGGCCACCGGCGAGGCCTGGGCGACCTTCGCGGTCGCGTCGCTGTGCCTGGCGGTCGGCCTGGTGGTGAAGTACGCCGTGCCCGGACGCCGCCTGAAGGCCGCGGTCCCGACCAGCACCCTCGTGGTCGGCGGGATCGCGGCGATCGTGGGCTTCTTCGTGATCCCCGTGGTCGGTGCCCTGATCGCCTTTCCGATCGGGATCTACGTCGCCGAGCGCGTCCGCGTCGGCCACGCCGCCGCCTGGCCCTCGACCAAGGCAGCCCTGCGAGCGCTGGCCCACAGCATGCTGATCGAGCTGGTGGCCGCGCTGGCCGCCACCGCCGTGTGGCTGACCGGGCTCGCCCTCTCGTGATCGCAGTCGTCCTCGCCCTCGCCGGGGCCGTCTCCTACGGCGTCTCCGACTTCATCGGCGGCCTCGCCTCCCGCCGTACGACGGTCTGGCCGGTGGCCGTGCTGTCCTGCTTCGGCAGCCTCGTGGGGGCCTTCGCGGTGGCCCTGGCCGACCCCGGTGCGCCGACGCTCGCCGACCTGGGCTGGGGCGCCCTCGCGGGAGTCGGGGCGGGCGCCGGCACGGCGTTCCTCTACCGCGGCCTGGCCGGTGGCCGGATGGGCGTGGTGGCTCCGGTGAGCGGGGTCGGGGCGACCCTGATCCCCGTGCTGATCGGCGTGGCCGCCGGCGAGCGGCCCTCGACCCTGGTCTGGCTGGGCATGCTCACCGCCGTTCCGGGGATCTGGCTGGTCTCGCGGGAGGAGACCCTGGGCTCCGCCACCGCCAGTGGCTCGGGCCTGCTCGAGGGCGTGCTGGCCGGCATCGGCTTCGGCGTCCTGTTCGCAGCCCTGGGTCAGGTGCCCGAGGGTGCCGGGCTGTGGCCCCTGTGCGTGTGCGAGGTGGCCGCGGTCGCGACCACGGTGGTCGCGGCGCTCGCGCTCGGTGGTGACCCGAGACCTCGGGGCGGCGTCGAGTGGTGGGGGCTGGTCAGCGGACTGCTGGCCGCTGCCGCCGGGGTCGCGTTCCTGCTGGCCACCCATCGAGGGCTGCTCAGCGTGTCGGCCGTCCTGGTCTCGCTCTACCCCGCCTTCACCGTGCTGCTGGCGGCTCTCGTGCTCCGCGAGCACATCCACCGGGCGCATGCCTGGGGGCTCGCGCTGTGCGCGACCGCCGTGGTCCTGGTCGCCACCGGCTGACCAGCCGGGACCTTGGTCCCCCCGTGGCGGGTTCGGGTGACGTGGCCGAGGGGCGCGCCTAGGTGTACCCGGCCAGGACGGTGGTAGCGGCCGGGTCGGTTGACCTAGGGAGAGCCTCCGGGTGGGGTGTGGCTTGTCGAAGGTCACATCCGCCAGGAGGCGGGTCATCGAGGTCGCCGGCAACGTCGTGGAGCACGGCCGGCCACCGGGCAAGGTGCAGTGGAGCTTCACCTCGAGGTCAGGCCCTAGACCCTCACCGGCCGGCTCTCCGACAGCGGTGAGGAGTACCCCGGCGGGACGTGGGGGACCGAGATGCCCGACGTGATCGACGAGGACGGCCGCGGGCTGCCCCTGGCCATCGTCCTGCTCGACTCGCTGCGCCACCAGCGCGGCGAGGGCGTCAACCACTGGACGATGGTCCGCCGCTGCCGGTGACCGACCGCCCGGGCGGCTCTTGGGAAGGCCCCGGCCCTCGGCCACGAGCCGATGCCCGAGGACGTCGCCCGCACCGTCACCCCCAAGGAGCGCTGACCTGGCAACTTCGTCACGCCGTACGGCGCTGACCTGGCAACTTCGTCACGCCGTACGGCGCTCACCTGGCAACTTCGTCACGCCGTACGGCGCTCACCTGGCAACTCAGTCACACCGTGAGCTGACGGGAACGCCGGGTCAGCGGCTCTCGGCGTGACGGAAACGCCAGGTCAGCGTCGCTGGGCGTGACGGAAACGCCGGGTCAGCGGTGCAGGGCGCCGCGGAGGAACTGCTCCAACAGCGGCCCCGCCGTGCCGGCGCCGGTCTGGCCGACGTCGACGAACGCACACACGGCGAGGTCGCCCTGGCCGGCGATCATCCAGGCGTGGGTGAGCAGCTTGCCGCCGCGGTCGAACTCCGCGGTGCCGGTCTTCGGTCACTCCTTGATCCGGGCCAGCCGCCGGTCCCAGGCCTGACCGATCCGGTCGAGGTCGCGGGCGAGGTCGGACAGGGCTCCACCCAGCGGCCGGTGGACCAGCTCGCGCCCCTGCTGCTCCGCCTCGACCAGCCCGGCCCCGCGCAGCACCTCCAGGTGCTTGACTATCGCCTGCCGTGACACCGGGAGCTCGCGCGCCAGGGCGGAGGCGGAGGCCGGGGCCTCGCCGAGCCGGGTCAGGATCTCCCAACGCGTGTCGTCCGCCAGCGCGGCGAACAGGGTCGGGGTGGCCGTCGTCACGCCCGCTCGCCCTCGGTGAACCGCCCGGCGGCGTCAAGCCCGGTCGCCCAGCCGTCGACGTTGCCCTCGCGGTGGCGCAGCCACTCCTCCCGCGGCTTGCCGAGCGTGGAGAACCCGCTCTCGGCCACCCGCAGGGTCACCCCCTCGTCGCGCGGCTCGATCCAGAACTCGACCAGCGTGCCGGCGTCGGAGCCCGGGTCGAGCCAGCGGTAGGAGAGGTAGGACGGGGGCCGCGACTCCAGGATCCGCAGCCGGAACACTCCGTGCGCCGGATGGGTCACTACCGCCTCGTCTCCCTCGACGACGACGTCGGGCTCGGGGTCGACGGTGCCTCGTTGATCCACCAGCCAGGCCGCGAGACCAGCCCCCAGACCACGTCGGCGCCGACGGCGATCGCGATGCTGCGATCGATCCGGTTGAGCGGGTCGAGGTCGGGGGCGGTGGAGCGGTCGGTCATGAGGCTCTTCCTGTCAAGTGGGATATGCAACTCCAAGATTGCATATCCATACCCATAATGCAACCCTACGGTTGCAATGGGCCCCCGAACACGTCGTCCACACGGCCTCGGAGCGCTCTGGAGCGCCGTTCCGCGCCCTGCCGAGCCCACCGCGTGCCCGAAAAAAGACCGAAATCCACCGTCGAAACCGCGTCACGGACCTCCGTGAGCCACGTCTCACTCCCAAGGAGGCACACCGATGAGCACACCATCCCCCCGCCATGGTGCTGAAGGTTGCCCGTGTGAGGAGTGCCTGACGGCACGCATCCGGCTCAGCGCTGCCCAGGCAGCGGACGGCCGGGACATGTCCGGGCTGCGTGCCCGACTCGACGGGAACCAGGACCGCCACAGCGCGTCCTTCAGCACCTTCAGGAGCGCATGATGACCGCGATCAGCACTCAGACCAAGGTCGGCTGCCCGACCTGGTGCAACGTCTCGCAGATCACCCACCAGCGCGAGGTCCAGTGGGAGGGTCACGCCGTCCACTGGAGCGACTCCCGCGCCGGTGAGGGCTGGGAGATCCGCCACATCGCGGTGACCGACGCCGCCGGCATCGACCAGCACCCGCCGCGGGTCCACGTGACCACCAGCGGTGCACTCACCCTGGGGGCCGCCGAGGCACTGGCCCTCACCCTGCTCGCTGCCTACGAGGAAGCCACCGGCTGACGCTCACTCCCACGCGGCCGCGCATGGGGCGCCCGCAGGGAACCGGAGGTCCATCTCCGCACCGCGCGAACGTACGGAGCTGACCACCGGGAGCAGTCACCGGACTCGTAGGCCAGGCACCGAGGCCATCGGCGCCGACCGGCTCTCGTCCCCGGCTCAGGGGGACCACAACTTCACACAGGTTCATCGTCGACGGCGAGGGCACTCCGACTGCTCATCGGTCCCTCACCGCCGACGCTGGCCACTAGGGACTTTGGTCCCTGTGGACGCATGGGGCGTCCACGCATACTGGTCAGTGAAGCCGCCGGTGACCCGAGACGCCGGCGGCTTCACTGTGCCCGGACGGTCTCCGCCGGCGCGCGCCTCGAGCCTTGCGACGCCGGGCCGACGACTAGGTGAAGACGGGCTCGTCGTCCCCGCCGGTGCCGGAGGCCTCCTCCATCGTCACGCTCCCCCGGATCAGCCGACCCACGACGCCGGGGTCGATCACGAGCACCCGCCCCAGCACGGCAGTGCCGAGCAGCACCCAGGCGATGCAGTAGAGGTAGGTCAGGTAGGTGAAGGCCACCCCGATCGGCCCGAACCTCTCGGAGCTCACCGCGATGGATGTCGCCAGGTAGCGATCCGCCACCGGGTGCGCCAGCAGCATGATCAGGCCGAACATCGCCGCGCCAGGCAGGAGCAGCCGGACCGACACGCGGCCGGCCATCAGCATCCACGGGATGAAGCAGGCGATGACGGCCGGTACGGCGAACACCATGAGCAAGCCCCACAGGTCAGGCGGCGGCACCTGCTTGACCAGGTCGACCAGCTTGTGGCTGAGGACGACCGACAGGGCGAGCACCATGACGGCCGCCAGCCACCGCCACATCCCCTTGGGCGGCAGCTTGGTGCGTCCGTGGCGCCAGATGGTGTCGTAGGCCCGGGTCAGCGCCCGCGAGAGGCTGGTGGCGGAGATCAGCACGATCAGGATGCCGACGATGCCGAAGGTGCCGAAGCCCCCGGCATTGACGACGTCGTTGAGCACGTTCTCGGCGTCCGACGGCAGGCCCGTGCCGCCGATCGCCTGCGAGGCGTTCCGGCCGCCCAGGATGCTCGCGCCCATGATGATGATCGGGAACACCGAGGTGAACATCTGCGCGGCGATCGTCATCGCCCGGTCGAAGATCTGCAGGTGGCGCAGACCGGCTGCCACCCGGAAGGCGACGCGCCCCGGCCAGTTGCCGAGGCTCCAGATCAGCCAGTCCTTGGTGCGCGGGGAGAGCCGCGCCAGGACCTTGCGCTGGAGAGGAGTCACCTCGTCGGGCACGAGCCCGACGCCGTCCAGCAGCTCCAGGTCCTTCGCGTCCAGAGGCAGGACCTCGGGCTGCACCTCGCTCACGAGAGAAGAGTCGCTGGAAACGGGCTGCGTGTGCCTCACCCACGCCGGGCGAGCGTGGACGAGATCACGCCTGCTCGCATCACCCCAGCACCTCGCGCAGGTTGCGACGCATCCGGCGGAGCGGGGCATCAGGGTCGGAACCCTCGATCACGCGACCGTGCTGGCCGGCCTCCAGCGCGACGTCGGCCTCGAACAGGGCCTGGCGCACGTCACGATGGGAGCTGCCGAGAGTTCCACGGAGGTCCTCCACCGCAGCCTGCAGGCCTGCATGGTCGAGGTCGCCACGCTCGTGCTCAGCGAGGGCGGCGAGCAGCCGGGCCCGCATGCGCTGGTAGTTCTCGTCCACGGCACGCACGATGGCAGACGTCGGGCGGTGGCGCTGCTCCTGGGTCAGGTCGTGGCCCGCGAGCCGGATCAGGCACCACGCTGGCGGACGGCGTTTCGCCCTCCTAGGCTGGCACCCGACTTCCGACTCGATGCCCATGTGTCCCGAGCGCCGGGGCATCGTCCTGCGCGCGGGCAACCACGCAGAGGCCCCCAGGTTTGGGAGCACCCGATCGTGGGTAGGTGCTCCAGAGATCTCGGGCTTGTGCGCCCCGTCTGCGGTTCCCCCGGCCGCAGGCGGGGCGCATCCGTTCGCGGACGTGCCCGACGCCAGAAGGGGGGCCCAGCGCGGGGCATGGGGTCCCCCGCGGGCACTCTGGACGCCGAACACGCCCTTGTACCAAGGGAACCACGCGGAGCCCGGGAATCACATGCCCCATTTGCGTGAGGCCGTCGACTCAGCGGCGGCCGGCACCCAGCGCGAGCCAGCAGAGCGGCCCCACGAGCACGAGCCACACGAACGCCGCCACGAACCACCCCTCGGCACGCGTGCGCCACCCGAGCCACCCGAGCAGGACGGCGACCCCCAACCACACGGGCAGGAAGACCACGGGCATGGCTGGGAACACGGCACTCCGACCAGTGGGAGGTCTGGACCCGGCCCGAGCGGCTGACCAGGTCAGTCGAGGTAGTCGCGCACTAGGGACGCGTGAACACTGTAGTTCTGAGCGTTCGAAACGTGCAGGTCAGGAGCGCTGTGGGCCGTGATATCCCCGATAGAAATTCCGCCGCAGTAGCGCGGGCGCCATTGTCCAGTCAGGGCGAACGAACGGCAGCACAAACAAGTGCCACTACAGACCGCGATTGCGGGGCTCAGCATCGGGTTCGCATCGCGCACCTGCCGTGCGAAACACACTCATCTGTCGATGTGAGGTCGGACCCGAACGCTCGGCGGGTTCAGCGACGTCGCTCTTGGCTCCAAGCGGGTACGTTGGCAAGTAGTGACTTCCAACTCAACCGGGGAAATGAGTCGGAGGCCCATCTGGCCCGAGCGGTTCAGGTGGGGCCGTCCCGCTGGCTCTGGCCAGTTGGGCGGTTTGCTCCGTAGTGACTATCCCCGATCGGCCTCGCCCCATGACGGCTGAGGGGTTGGCGCGGGCCCCTTCCCCAGAAGAGCGCGAGCCACCACGTTGACGCTCCCGTTCAGCCGAACGACGGTCCTCAGCAGGTCGATGCCGCCGTCACCCTTGAGGCGGACTTCGTGCGGTCTGGAAGCCTGATGGATGGCCAACACGACGCCCCAAGGAGTTCCTCATGCCGCAGACGATCACATATCGGGGGCCGATGGTCCTGGCGGGTGCGTTCGCGCACCTGCTGCGTGAGGAGGGCGTCGAGTTCGACCGGCCACGGGAGGACCGCACAGGAGTCGCTGAGGCGGTGGTCGTCGTCTTAGCGGTCAGAGCCGGAGATAAAGTGCTCGATGGGACTCTGGACGCAATGATCGACGCCGCAGTCGCGAAGTTCGAGAAGCGCTTCGGCCACGATGTCGCTTTGATCGACATCACGAATAGCGAGGGCCAGCCTTAGGCGTTCGTCTCGCCTCGAGTCACGGCGTGAGCATCCACGCGTGCTGCAGATCCGACCGCTGTCCGGGGGCACCCACGTGCCGATGAGCGGTCGAGTCCTTTAGCTCAGCTGGCAGCCACTGAGGAGACCGGAATTCCGCGCCCTGACTGGCTGTCGGGACGGCG
>JAHEXO010000021.1 GCA_023252065.1 Nocardioides sp.
TCCCGGTACGGCGTGCGGGCCGACGCTGAGCTCGCGGACCCCGAGGCCGAGGAAGAGGGGCACGGCGATCTCGTCGGAGGCCGCCTCGCCGCAGACCGCGACATCGACCTGGCCGCGCGCCGCCCGGCAGACCCGGTCGACCAGCTGGAGCACGCCGGGGTCCAGCGCGTCGGAGAGGCCGGCCAGGCCGGGGTTGCCGCGCTCCGCGGCCAGCGTGTACTGGGTCAGGTCGTTGGTGCCGATGCTGACGAAGTCGAGGTGTGGCAGGAACGACTCGATCTTCAGCGCCGCCGCCGGCACCTCGACCATCATCCCGACGCGCAGGCCGGCGGGCAGGCCGGCGTCGCCCGCGGCATCGACCAGCACCGACCGCGCCGCGCACAGCTCGCCGACGGTGGAGACCATCGGGAACATCAGGCTCACCGGTGTTCGGCGCGCCACAGCGCAGACCGCGACCAGCTGCTCACGCATCAGTCCCGGCCGGTCGAGCGCGAGGCGCACCCCGCGGACCCCCAGGAACGGGTTGTCCTCGGCCGGCATCGGGAGGTAGGGCAGCGGCTTGTCGCCACCGACGTCGAGGGTGCGCAGCGTCACGCGTCGCGCCCCCAGCCCCGAGGCGATCGCGGCGTACTCCGTCTCCTGCTCCGCGACCGACGGGGCCTCCTCCCGGCCCAGGAAGAGGAACTCGGTGCGGACCAGTCCCGCCTCGTCGGCGCCGGCCGCGAAGGCCGCGCGGGCGTCGACGACCGACCCGAGGTTGGCTGCCACCACGACCCGGGTGCCGTCGAGGGTCACCGCGGGCTCGCTGGCCGAGGCCAGGTCGCGGGTACGGCGCGCGGCCAGGTCGGTGGCCCGGGCCCGGTAGTCGTCGATGACGGCCGGCTCCGGGTCGACGTGGACCTCGCCCGTCGACCCGTCCACGACGATCGGTGTCCCCTCGGGGACGGTCAGCACGTCGCGGCCGGCCGAGACCACCAGCGGGATCGCGCGCGACCGGGCCAGGATGGCCGCGTGCGAGGTCGGACTGCCGGCGGCGAGCACGATCCCCTTCACCTGGCTGGTGTCGAGGCCCGCGGCCTGGGCAGGGGTCAGGTCCCGGGCGACCAGGACCCCTTCGGCCACGGTCTGGTGGTTGCCCACCCCCGCGAGCACGCGTCGTACCTGGTCACGCACAGCGCGGACGTCGGCGGCTCGCTCACGGAGGTAGGCGTCGGGGAGCTCGGACCACTGGTGCTCGATGTCGGACAGGCAGGCGGTCCAGGCGGCGGAAGCGCCGAGCCCGGAGCCGATGCGCTGCCGGACGTCGGCGAGCATCTCGGAGTCGGCGAGCAGGGTGAGGTGGGCATCGAAGATCCCGGCCTCGGTCTCCCCCACCTCGCGGAGGGTGAGGGCTCGGACGTGCTCGATGTCGCGTCGTACCTCGGCGACGGCCTCGGCGATCCGGCGCCACTCGGTCGCCGGGTCTCCCGATCCGGGGTCGTCGTAGGACAACGGCGGGGCCGTGATCCTACGCACCGGACCGATCGCGATGCCGGGCGAGGCCGCCACCGGCCCCGCCGTGGCCGCCGGCTCCGCCGCGACCGGCGGCGACGTCTCGTCGAAGTGACGGGCCGCGAGGGCGACGAGGTGTTCGACCGCCTCCTGGGCCTGCGGACCGGCGGCGCGGACCTCGACGTCGTGCCCGTGCTGGGCGCCGAGCATCGCCACCCGGCTCAGGGAACCGGCCGGGACGGGGCCGGCGCCTGTGGTCAGGTTGGTGAGGGTGACGGTCGCGTCGAGACCGCCGACCTCGCTGACCAGCCGCGCGGCCGGGCGGGCGTGGAGTCCGTGCTGGTTGCCGACCCGGAAGGTGCCGACCACGTCGGCGGCCGAGGGTGCGGCGACCTCGGGCGAGGCGGCCTCGTCGGGCGTCGACAGATGGGCCGCCTTGCCCATCAGCGCGGCGCGGGCCTCGGCAGCGACCTCGGCCCGGCTCGCGCCACCCGACGCGGCGACGGCGGCCACGACGAGTCCCTCGACGATCGGCGCCGACGAGAGGACGACCCGGTCGCGCGCCGTGGGGTCGTCGAGCAGGTCGAGGGCGAGCTCGGCACTGAGCACCGCGCTGCCGAGGTCCATCAGGACGACGACGCCCTCGGCGCCGTCGACCTTCTCGATGGCCTGCTTGACCTGGACGGCGTCGGTCCCGAACGTCGTCTCGTCGAGCCCGGCGGCGATCTCGATCCGGACCGGACGGCCGTGCAGCATCTCGCCGGCCAGCGCCAGGGCGGCGCGGGCGAGGGCGCGACTGTGCGAGACGACGACGATGCCGACGCCCTCCCCCGCAGCTCGGCCGGAAGTCATGGTGGTCTCCGCTCTCCGTCCGGGCTCAGGCGAGGGTGTCGGCGGCGGCCGCGACCAGCAGCGCGACACTCGTAGCGCCGGGGTCCTGGTGGCCGACGCTGCGCTCGCCGAGATAGCTGGCGCGGCCCTTGCGGGCGAGCATCGGGATGGTGGCGTCGCGGCCGGCGTCGGCCGCCTCCCGGGCGCGCCCGAGCGCGGCCGCGAGGTCGAGGCCGTCCTTGAGGCCCGCCTCCAGCGCGTCCACGGCCGGAGCCAGCGCGTCGTACATGGTCTTGTCGTCGGCCACTGCCTTGCCCCTCGCGACGACACCGTCGAGCCCGGCGCGGAACGCCGCTGCCACCAGGTCGGGGCCTACCTCGCCCACGTCGCCGGCCGTGGTGCCCATGCGCAGGAAGAGGGTGCCGTAGAGGGGGCCGCTGGCGCCCCCGACCGTCGAGACCAGGGTCATGCCGACCTTGGTCAGCAGTGGCCCGGCTCCGGTGGGTGCGGTCTCGTCCAGCGCGGCCACGGCGGCCTTCATCCCTCGGTCCATGTTGGTGCCGTGGTCGGCGTCGCCGATCGCGGAGTCCAGCTCGGTGAGGTGGTCACGCTCCTGCGCCACGAGCTCGGCGAATCGCCGGACCCATGCGTCGAAGGCCGCCGTGGTCACGTGGTCGGTCATCGCGTCAGATCCCCCACCTCAGAGCCGGAGTCCTGACCGGAGCGTCCCAGAGCGACAGCAGCTCGTCGTCGGCCTTGAGCAGCGTCACCGACGAACCGGCCATCTCCAGCGACGTGATGTAGGACCCGACCAGCGACCGGGCCACGGTCACGCCGTGCTTCGACAGGATCTTGTTCACCTCGTTGTACATCACGTAGAGCTCGATCAGCGGCGTGCCACCCAGCCCGTTGACGAACGCGATCACGCCGTCGCCGGAGCCGAACGGCAGGTCGGAGAGGATCGGCTCGACCAGCATCGCGGCGATCTCCTTGGCCGGTGCGAGTGGCACCCGCTCCCGTCCGGGCTCGCCGTGGATGCCGACGCCCAGCTCCATCTCGTCCTCACCGAGCTCGAACGTCGGGCTGCCGGCCGCCGGCACGGTGCACGACGTCAGGGCGACGCCCATGCTCCGGCCCTGGGCATTGACCTTGCGGGCGATGTCGGCGACCGCGTCGAGGTCGCGGCCCTCCTCGGCCGCCGCGCCGGCGATCTTCTCCAGCAGCACGGTGACCCCGACCCCGCGCCGTCCCGCGGTCCACGTCGAGTCCTGGACCGCGACGTCGTCGTCGGTCACCACCGAGACCACGCGCGCCCCGGTCTCGGCGGCCGCCAGCTCGGCGGCCATCTCGAAGTTCATGACGTCGCCGGTGTAGTTCTTCACCACGTGGAGCACGCCGGCTCCGCCGTCGACCAGCTTCGTCGCGGCCAACATCTGGTCGGGCACCGGTGAGGTGAACACCTCGCCCGCACAGGCCGCGTCGAGCATCCCGAGCCCCACGAAGCCGCCGTGCAGGGGCTCGTGGCCCGAGCCGCCACCGGAGATGATCCCGACCTTGCCCGACTTGGGTGCGTCGCCGCGGTAGATGATCTTGTTCGCGTGGTCGACCTGGAGGTCGGGATGGGCGGCCTCGATCCCGAGCAGGGCCTCCACCACGACGTCGTTCGGGTCGTTGATGAGCTTCTTCATGGGTCTCTCTTCTCAGCTGTGAACGGGCTCTGGTCGGGGCTCAGGCCGGGGCCTGGGTGAGGGGCGCGTCTTCAGGATCCGCCAAGTCGACACCGACCGCACTGGTCGCCTTGTCGGCGGGAGTGTGGGCGATGAAGGCGTAGCAGAGCGCGGCCAGCGCACCGGCGAGGAACTCGGCGGCGAGGTAGACCGGGAGCTGCTCCCACTTCACGTGGCCACCGGCGATCTGCTGCACGAGCATCGGCCCGAAGGTGCGGGCCGGGTTGATCGAGGCACCGGTGGCCGGGGCGACCGGGATGATCGCGGCGAAGACCACGAAGCCGATCGCGATGCCCGCGAAGCCGGCCGCGGCTTTGCGGTAGATGACGCCGAAGATCGTGAACACCAGGATGAAGGTGCCGACGAACTCGGCGGTGAACGCCTGCACCCAGCTGATGTCGCCGTACGACGCGACGCCGAGGCCCACGTCGCTGGCCTTGTGGCCGAGGACGCCGATGATCGCGGTCGCACCGACGATCGCGCCGACGACCTGGGCGGCGATGTAGCCCGGCACCTGCGCCCACGGGAACTTGCCGGAGACCGCGAGGCCCAGGGTCACCGCGGGATTGATGTGGTTGCCGCCCACGTGCCCGAGGGCGTAGACGGTGGCGATCACGACCGTGCCGAAGGCCAGCGAGATCATGCCGAGGTCGGCCATGGTGAAGGGTGCGTCACCGTTGACCATCAAGGTGGCGGGGACCGAGCCGACACCGATGAACACGAGGAACGCCGTTCCGATGGCCTCGGCTGCCAGCTTCTGGGCCGTGGTGGTCTCGTCGAGCATGTCCAGTCCTTTCCTGCTCGCTTCTCGAACGACATTCGATATAGTCGAACGATGGTCGGACATTACCCCCGTGATTCCCGTCACAGCAAGACCTTTCGGCATACTTTGTGCTCACCGCTCTCTCGCGCGGTCGCCAGCTCAGGAGGCTCCGACTCGTGATCCAGTCCGTCGACCGCGCGATCCGCGTGCTCACGGCGCTCCAGGGAGCCCGGCGGATGAGCCTGTCCGAGCTCTCCGCGCGCCTCGACCTGGCGCCGTCGACGACGCACGGCATCGTGCGCACGCTGGTCGAGCACGGCATGGTCGTGCAGGAGCGCGGCTCGAGCCGCTACCAGCTCGGGCCCGCCGTGCTCCGGCTCGGCAACGTCTACCTCGACACCCTCGAGCTGCGGTCCAAGGCGATCCCGTGGGCGGAGGACCTCGCGCGGCGGAGCGGACTGGCGGTGCGCACCGGGGTGCTGCTCATCGACGACGTCGTGATCATCCACCACGAGCCGCGGCCCGACGGCAGCCGGCAGATGCCCGAGGTCGGCATCGTGATCCCGGCCCATGCCAGCGCCCTCGGCAAGGCGATGCTGGCGTTCCTCCCCGACGAGGCCGAGCGGATGCTCGCCGACGGTGAGCTGCGCAGCATGACGGGCGAGACGCTCACCTCGCCCGACGACGTACGACGACAGCTCGAGGAGATCCGGGCCACCGGCATCGCCCGCGAGCAGGACGAGGCAGTGCTCGGTGAGGCCGCCGTCGCCTCCCCCGTCTTCGACTCGTGGGGCGACGCGGTCGGGGCGATCGGGGTCGTGATGTCGGGCGGCTCCGACAGCGATCCCGGCGACCAGGTGCGGGAGACGGCGCGGGCGCTCTCCCGCGAGCTGGGCGCCCAGGCCTGGCCTCCACCCGCCCGAGACTGACCCAGCGGGTGGGACGATCACCCCGTGCCCACGCCAGGCGACTACCGCGACCTCGCCGAACGGTCCTGGACCTGGGTGCTGACCCAGGTCCGGACCGGAGACGACGGGCTGTGGCTGACCGAGCACCCTGACCAGGCCGAGCCGGGTGAGTACCCGTACGGCATGCACTCCGGGATCGGCGGCCTCGCGCACGTGCTGTCCGAGATCGGGCTGACGCGCCCGTGGAAGGTCCAGGAGCAGGAGCTGGCACACGGGATCGCCGAGACGCTGGTCCGCCGGATCCCGGACGAGCCCGAGTACCACTACTTCGACGGGCTCGTCTCCACGATCGGCGTCCTGATCGCCCTCGATGCACCCGGGGCCGATGTCGCCGTGGCCCGGCTGCTCGAGCTGGCACTGCCGGACGGCTGGGGCTCGACGTTCCTCGGACCTCCCGGCGCGCGGGCCGACGGCCGCTGCAACGACGCGACGCTGGGCACGGCCTCGGTGGCGCTCGGCGGTCTGTGGGCTCTGCGCCATGACGTGACAGGTGCTACGGAGCTGACCGAGCACGCCGTGACGGTGCTGATGGCCGAGGGCGAAGAACGCGGGCCGGGCGTCTACTGGCCGTTCGTACCGCTGCGCTTCCTGCTCCGCGAAGACGTGCAGATGCCGAACTGGTCGCACGGCCAGGCGGGCATCGCCGGCAGCCTCGCCGCCGCGGGCATCGCCCTGGACCGGCCCGACCTCGTCGAGCTCGCCCGGCGCGGGGCCGAGGACCTGCTGGTCCTGGGCGACACCAGCGACGGCGGTCTCCGGTTCCCCCACCGCATCCCGGGCCAGGAGGGTCTCGACACCTTCACCTACTCCTGGTGCCACGGCCCTACCGGCACGTCGCTGCTGTTCGCCGCCCTCGACCGTGCCGGGGTCTCTACCGTCGGCGGGGCCGTCGGTGACCGATCGCCGTACGACTGGGAGCGGGCCTGCCTGCATTCCCTCCAGGTCTCCGGCATTCCCGAGCGCCGCTACCCGGGCTTCTGGGACAACGACGGCCGCTGCTGCGGTACGGCGGGGGTCGGCGACGCCGTCCTGAACATCTGGCAGCGCTCCGGTATCGACGACGACCTCGCCTTCGCCGTCACCCTCGCCGACGCCGTCGTCGACCGGGCGATCACCGACGGCGAGGCGGTCTACTGGCGGTTCGTCGAGCACCGCAAGGACGACCCCCTGCTGCCGCCGAACCCGGGCTGGATGCAGGGCGCCGCCGGGATCTCGGCGTTCCTCTTCCGGCTCGCCCGCGTCCTCGAGCAGGGCCGCGCAGCCCAGGCGGTGCCGCGGATGGACACCTGGTGGGCGCTGCCGGAGGCGTCACCCCAGTGAGTCAGCCCAGTGAGTCAGCCCAGGGAGTCAGCCCAGTAGTCGGGCGTACAGCGCCTGGGTCTCCGGGGCGGGCGAGACGCCGAGCTCGTCGCGCAGGGTCACGCGCAGCTCCTCGTAGGCCTGCAGCGCCTGGGCCGGGTTGCCGCGCGCGGCCAGCGACTCCATCAGCAATCGGTGCCCGCTCTCGCGCAGGGGGGCGATGCGGACCAGCTCCCTGGCTGCCCGCTCGGCCGTCGCCAGCTCGGACCCCGAGAGCCCGAGCGCGCCCACCGCATACGCCTCGAGCGACCGTTCGCGGACCAGCTCCAGCTCCTGGCGCATGGACGACGCCCAGGCTCCGTCGCCGCCGATGACGAAGCCGCGCCGGGCGACGAACAGCGACGTCTGTGCAGCCGACCAGGCGCGCTCCCACTGCTGCTGCGCGACCGCTGACTCGGCACGGTGGATCGCGTCGCGGGCGGCCTCCAGGTCGATCCAGGCACCGGGCGTCAGGTCCAACCGCAGGCTCCCGGCATCCGCGCGGCAGGGCAGCACGTGCCGGATCCGGGACACCAGCGCGTTGAGTGACTGCTCGTGCCCGCCCGGGTCATCGGGCCACAGCACGGCGGAGACCTCGTCGCGGGTCGTCACCTGGTCGCGGTGCACGACCAGGAAGGCGAAGCACAAGGCGCCCTGTGGTCCGGGCAGCGCCTGCTCGCGTCGTACGCCGTCCACCTCGACGGCCAGCCGCCCGCACACCTGGATCCGCACGGTCGAGGGGGTCATGATGCGGTCATGGTCCCGCACTTCTCGGCGGTCGGGGCCTTCGAGCCCGTCGAGGCTGGTCGAACCGGACGAACCCGTCGAGCCCCAGGGTCCTGCCAAGGAATCGCCAAGGCGGGCAGGCCATCGTCGCAGCAACCACGAGAGGGACCACCCATGAGCAGGTTGATCAGGTGTGAGTGCGGCTTCATCGCCCGGGGCGAGTCCGACGACGACGTCGTCGCGGCCATCGAGACCCACATGAGCACCGACCACCCCGACGTGCTGGCCCGCCTCGACCGCAGCGAGATCTACCACTGGATCGAGCAGACCTGAGGGAGCCGTCGTGAGCACCACGACCTTCGACGCAGCCTTTGACGCAGCGCAGTACAAGGAGACCACCCGGGCCCAGTGGCAGGCTGCCGCCGAGGCCTGGGACCGCTGGGAGCCGACCATCGAGGACTGGTTGGGCGCCGCCACCGAGGCGATGCTCGACTGCGCCCGGGTCGGCTCCGGGAGCCGGGTCCTGGACGTCGCCGCCGGCGCGGGGGGACAGACCCTTGCGGCGGTACGACGCGTGGGGCCGAGCGGGCGGGTGCTCGCCACCGACCTGGCGCCGGCGATCCTCGCCTACGCCGATGCGCGACTGCGCAACGCCGGCTACGAGAACGTGGAGACCGCCGAGATGGACGGCGAGCACCTCGACGTACCGCCGGGCTCGTTCGACGCGGTGATCTCCCGGGTCGGGCTGATCTACTTCCCCGACCGCCAGGCCGCCCTGCAGTCGATGTTGCGGGCGCTCGCGCCCGGCGGCCGGGTCGCGGCACTCACGTACTCGACACCCGAGCGCAACGGCTTCTTCTCGGTGCCGATCTCGGTGATCCGCGAGCACGCCCAGCTGCCACCGCCGCTGCCGGGCCGGCCCGGACCGTTCAGCCTCGGCACCCAGGAGGTCGCCGAGCAGGCCCTGATCGACGCCGGCTTCGTGGACGTCGAGTCGATGCTCGTGCCCGCACCGCTCCGCCTTCCGTCGGCCGCGACCTGCCGGCTGTTCGAGCAGGACTCCTTCGGCGCCCTGCACCAGATGCTGTCGGGGCTGGACGAGGCCGGGCGCGAGGCAGCCTGGACGGAGATCGACACCCGGCTCCGAGCCTTCGAGACCGCGGACGGCTTCGTGGGCCCGTGCGAGATGCTCGTCGTCGGCGGCTCCAGACCCTCCGGTGACGCATGACGCGGGCGACGGTCGCCGCCGTCCAGGCCACGCCGGTGTTCCTCGACCGCGAGGCCACGACCGAGAAGGCGTGCGCCCTGGTCGCCGAGGCGGGTGCCGGGGGCGCCTCCCTGGTCGTGTTCCCGGAGGCGTTCATCCCGGCGTACCCCGACTGGGTGTGGCGGCTACCGGCCTGGCAGGACGAGCGCTTCGTGGGCCGCCTGCTCGACCAGGCGGTGGCCATACCGGGTCCGACCACCGACCTGCTGGCCCGGGCCGCACGCGAGGCGGGCGTGACCGTCGCGGTGGGCGTGAACGAGATCGCCGGCGGCACGCTCTACAACACCCTGCTCTACCTCTCGCCCGACGGAGAGGTAGCCGGCCTGCATCGCAAGCTCATGCCGACGGGCGGGGAGCGGTCCGTGTGGGGGTACGGCGACGGCTCCACACTGTCGGCGATCCGGACCCCGCTCGGTGTCGTCGGCGGCCTGATCTGCTGGGAGAACTACATGCCCCTCGCGCGCGCCGCCATGTATGCACAGGGGGTCGATATCTACCTCGCGCCGACCTGGGACAACAGCCCGCAGTGGGTGGCCACTCTGCAACACATCGCCAAGGAGGGCCGGGTGTACGTCGTCGGGGTCGCGCCGCTGCTGCGCGGCGACGACGTACCCGAGGCGCTGCGCGGCGACACCTACCGCGCCGACGGCACCGACTGGATGAGCCGTGGCCACACCACGATCGTCGCGCCGGGCGGCCAGATCCTGGCGGGGCCGGTGGTCGACCACGAGGAGATCGTCTACGCCGAGATCGACACCGACCAGGTGCGCGAGCACAGGCGGTTCTTCGACCCGGTCGGCCACTACTCCCGCCCCGACGTGTTCACCCTTCACGTCGACACCCGGCCGCAGACGTCCGTGGTCTGGGACGCCTGACGTCGGGGGCCGCGACCCGTCAGGCCCCAGGCGCCACGAAGGCGTCCGGCCCCGGGAACGTCACGCCCTCGTGCCCGTCGGACCAGCGCACGACGTACGGCGGGCCGCCGTTCTCGCCCCGGACCTCCAGGATCTCGCCCTCGCGTCGGTGCGAAGCATCCCGGTTGCTCTCCACCACCAGACGGTCACCGATCTTCGCCTGCATCACGAGACCCCTTTCGCTCGCGTCGCTTCGATCTCCTCACGATGCTCCCGCGAACGCGGTGGGGCAAGGGACCTTCGCCTGCTGTTCGGCGTGGCCGCTCCAGGGGTCGGTCAGCGAGCGCCGACCGACCGCCAGTAGTCGTTGAGCGCACCGTTGGTCTTCACGAACCAGACGAAGATCCCGACGAAGAAGAACCAGCCCAGGAGCAGGAACCACAGGCCGGTCGCGGCGCTCACCGGCGCCTTCTGGCCGCGCTGGGTGTAGAGGTGGCCGACCTCGTTGGACGACAGGAACGGCATCACGATGCCCACGAAGATCGCCAGCAGCAGGGCGATCCCGCCGCCGAGGCCGTTGCCGCTGTGACGCCGCATCTCGGCGGAGGTCTTGTAGTACCAGATGAAGTGGTAGATCCCGAGGGTCACGATGGTGAGCAGGATGCAGATCCCCGTGCTGCGGATCTTGCCGATCTCCCCGGTCGCGACCACCCCCGGCGCGGCGTAGGGCTGGACGCCCGGCTGGACGCCCGGCTGGGCGCCGGCGTACGCCGGGTCGGGCTCCTGCTGGTACGGCGACGTCGGGTCGGGCTCCTGCTGGTACGGCGAGGTCGGCTGGTCGGTCATGTGGGGAATCATGGCAGCCCTCTCGGGGTTGAGCAGGTAGTTGAATCGACAACGACCACCAGAGGCGAGAGACATGCAGTTCGGCATCTTCACCGTGGGCGACCTGACGCCCGACCCGACGACCGGGCGCACGCCGTCCGAGCACGAGCGGATCAAGGCGACGATCGAGATCGCCAAGAAGGCCGAGGAGGTCGGGCTCGACGTGTTCGCGACCGGCGAGCACCACAACCCGCCGTTCATCGCGTCCGCGCCGACGACCACGCTGGCCTTCATCGCCGCGCAGACCGAGCGGATCGTCCTCTCGACCTCGACCACCCTGATCACGACCGATGACCCGGTCCTGATCGCCGAGGACTACGCCAAGCTCCAGCACCTCGCCGACGGCCGGGTCGACCTGATGATGGGCCGCGGCAACACCGGCCCGGTCTACCCGTGGTTCGGCAAGGACATCCGCGAGGGGATCAACCTCGCGATCGAGAACTACGCCCTGCTGCGCCGCCTGTGGCGTGAGGACGTCGTGGACTGGGAGGGCCGGTTCCGCACGCCGCTCCAGGGCTTCACCTCGACGCCGCGACCGCTGGACGGCGTACCGCCCTTCGTGTGGCACGGCTCGATCCGCTCCCCCGAGATCGCCGAGCAGGCGGCCTACTACGGCGACGGGTTCTTCGCCAACCACATCTTCTGGCCGGCCTCGCACACCCAGCGGATGGTCGACCTCTACCGCCGCCGCTTCGAGCACTACGGCCACGGCACCGCCGACCAGGCCATCGTCGGCCTCGGCGGCCAGGCGTTCATGCGCCGCAACAGCCAGGACGCGATCCGGGAGTTCCGGCCCTACTTCGACAATGCCCCGGTCTA
>JAHEXO010000371.1 GCA_023252065.1 Nocardioides sp.
GCAGGTGATCCCAGTGGGCATGGGTGGAGAACCCTGCGACCACCGGGATGCCGAGCCCCTCCACGTCGTCGGCGAGCTGGTCGAGATCGGCTCCGTCGATGCCGGGATCGACCAGGACCAGGCCGTCCTCACCGCGCACCACGGTGGCGTTGCTCCAGACCCACTCGCTCTGCCGGACCCAGACGCCGTCGGCCACGTGGTTGAGCATCGCGTCACTGTGCCAGGTGTCCCCTTCCGGCGCGAGGGGCGAACACCGACCCTCTGCCGGCCACATGGGCACGGCCCGGGCCGGGTACGGATCGACACCACCACGCCCTCGGGAGGCCAGCATGGTCAGTGACTACGCATCAGACGTCGAGAGCTTCCTCGTCCACAAGGACGTGACCTGGCGGGAGAGCATGAGCGGGTCGTCGTTCCTGCTGGCTGTCGGCCTCGCGGCAGGGACCGTGGCCGCTGCCGTGTGGTGGTGGCGACGGGGCTGACCCTCCCCGCGGACCCAGCCGGCGTTGTCGGAAGCGACCGACGACGGCCGCCAGCGTTGTCCGCCACGACGACACGACGCCGGACCGCCTCTCCTAGCATCGCCTCCATGAGCTCTCTCCCTGACGTCGAGGCCTGGATCACCGAGCAGCTGCCCACGCTGATCGAGCGGTACGGCGTGCCGGGCGCGGCCGTGGCCGTGCTCGCCGACGGCGAGGTGGTCGACGCCGCCGCCGGCCTGCTGAGCACGGCGACCGGCGTCGAGGCGACCCCCGACTCGCTCTTCCAGATCGGCTCGATCACCAAGGTGTGGACCGCGACGCTGGTCATGCAGCTGGTCGACGACGGGCTCCTCGACCTCGACGTCCCGATCCGCACCTACCTGCCCGACTTCCGCATCGGCGACGAGTCCGCGGCGGCACAGATCACCACCCGACAGCTGCTCGCCCACACCGCCGGGTTCGAGGGCGACATCTTCACCGACACCGGCGTCGGCGACGACTGCGTGGAGAAATACCTCGGCGTGCTGCACGACGTGCCTCAGCTGTTCCCCCCGGGCGAGCAGTTCTCCTACAACAACGCCGGCTTCGTGGTGCTCGGCAGGCTCGTCGAGGTGCTGCGCGGCAAGCCCTACGACGAGTGCCTCAAGGAGCACCTCATTCAGCCGCTCGGCCTGACGCACGCGGCGACCGGGCCCTACGAGGCGATCCTCTACCGCGCGGCCATCGGCCACATCGAGCTCGAGCCGGACGCCGGCCTGGCGCCGGCGCCGATGTGGGCGCTCGTGCGCTCCAACATCCCGGCCGGCTCCATGCTGGCGATGCGACCGCGCGACCTGGTGGCCTTCGCGAGCATGCACATGAACGACGGAGCCGCCGCTGACGGCACCCAGGTCCTCGCTGCGGAGACGGTGGCCGCGATGCGCGAGCCCCAGGTCACGCTGCCCGACCTCGGGCTGATGGGCACGCACTGGGGCCTGGGCTGGGAGCTCTTCGTGACCCCCGACGGCACCGTCGTCGGTCACGACGGCAGCACGATCGGCCAGTCGGCGTTCCTGCGGATCATCCCCGAGAAGGGCGTGGCCATCGCCCTGCTCACCAACGGCGGCGACACGTTCTCCCTCTACCGCGACATCGTCTCCCACGCGCTCTCCGAGCTGGCCGACGTCCGCCTGCCCGCCTTGCCGGCGCCGCCCGCGGAGCCGCAGCGCATCGATGCCACCCGCTACGTCGGCACCTACTCCGCCGAGGTCGCTGACCTGGTGGTGACCCAGGACGACGACGGTCGGATCTGGATCGACATGACCCCCAAGGGCATCGCCCAGGAGATCGGCGAGAAGGCCGAGCGTAAGGAGCTGGTCCACTACGCCGGCGACAGCCTGATCCCCCTCGAGGCCGACCGAGGCATGTACATGCCGCACGCGTTCGTCGGTGACGACGGCCATGGCCGTGCCCAGTACCTCCACGTCGGCCGCGCCGTACGCCGCGTCGAGGTCTGACGCCCAGCGACCGTCAGCCCCGACGGAGGATGCGGAGCTGCAACATCGCGGCGAAGCGCTGCTCGGGGTCGGTCAGGTCGAGCCCGCTGAGCTCGGTGATCCGCCGGAGCCGGTAGCGCAGAGTGTTGGGGTGGATGAACAGCGCAGCCGCCGCCTCCGTGACGTCACCGAAGGCGTCGAGCCATGCCTCCAGGGTGTCGATCAGACCACCCGAGCCGCGCTCGTCGTGCTCGATCAGGAGCGCGATCGGTCCGACCGGGCCCTCGCCACGGGTAGCCGCGAGATCGCGTAGCTCCAGCAGCAGCGCCTGCGTCTGCACGTCCAGCAGCCGTGCGACCGGTTGGTGGACGTGGCCGTCACCGAGCACCCGGAGCACCCGGTTGGCGGTGACCCGGGCCCGCGTCACCCCGTTCACGTCGCCGGCGACGCCGCCCACGGCCACGACCGTCGGCAGGCCCACCCCCACGCGCTCGCAGAAGTCGGTGGCGATCCGCACCGCGCGCTCCTCGGGGTCGTCCCCGGCGGGCAGCACCGGGACCAGCGCCCACACGACGCCACTGACCGCGGCCACGGCGGCGGTCGGGACCACCGACGTGAGGTGTACGGCGAACGCATCCGCCAGCCGCTCGACCTCGGCCGCGCGATCCTGCTCAGCACGGACCACTCCGTCCGGGGCCTCGCAGACAGCCGCCGCGAGGACGACCACCTGGCGACCCGCCAGGCCGAGCCGACGCAGGGCGTCCTGGGCGCCCGTCCCGCCCTCGAGGGCCGTCCCGACCAGGTCGGTGCGCAGCCGGCGGTGGACGTCGGCGCCCGCACGCACCCGCAGCATGTGGAGGGCCACCAGCTTGGCGGCGTCCTGGAGGGCGGCGGTTCGCTCGTCGGTGACCTCGCCGTCCATCGCGGCCCAGATCGACCCCAGCACCTGGTCCCCGGCCCGTACGGCGATCGCCACACGCTGCTTGGCGATGTCGTCGAAGTCGAACTCGTGGGGGTCCACGACCACCGGCTTGTCCTCGCGGTAGAGGTCGCGGAAGACGCCGCGCTCGGTGAGGATCCGGGCATAGCGCTCCGGCACCTGCCGACCGATGATCGTCTCGACCCGCGACGCGTCGGCCTCGTCCTGGCGCCCGGAGAAGGCCAGCACCCGCGAGCTCCGGTCCTCGATCGTGATCGGGGCGTCGAGCAGGGCAGCGACCGCGTTGGCCACGGCGAACAGGTCGCCGGCCGGGAGCCCACCGAGCGACTCCGGCTCCCCCACCCCGATGTCGTCCTCGGCCAGCACCGACCGCAGCAGCACCGCGAGCTGCGCCCACGTGGCACCGCGACGTAGGCCCAGCAGCGTGACGCCGGACCGGTCGACCGCCGCACGGATCTCGGGAGTGAGCGCGACCGGTGACCGCACCACCAGGCCCACGACCCCGCGACGTCCGAGGTCCTGGGTGAGGCGTGCGAGGTCGGCGGACGTGACGGCGACGCCGAGCACCAGTGCGTGCGGCGGGTAGTGCGGCTCGTCCACGGGGTCGTGGATGACGATGCCGTCGATCGCGGCCGGGTTCTCCGGGTCGCCGTCGAGCAGCTCGAGCAGCGTGTCGCCGAGGTCGTCGAGCACCCGGCCGAGACTGGCACGGGGTCGCTGAGTCACCCTGGGGAGCATAGGCCGCCACTCGTCGCCGCGGCTCAGACTGCTACCCGC
>JAHEXO010000372.1 GCA_023252065.1 Nocardioides sp.
GCACCAACGTGATGTTCCGCCGCAGCGCCGTGCACGAGATCGGCGGCATGTACGTCGACTCCAAGTCCGAGGACGTCTGGACCTCGCTCCTGCTCCACGAGCACGGGTGGCGCAGCATCTACCTCCCGACGTCCCTGGCGATCGGTGACGCCCCCGAGACGATCGAGGCCTACACCAAGCAGCAGCTGCGCTGGGCGACCGGAGGCTTCGAGATCTGGTTCCGCGCCAACCCGTTCTCCCGGCGCCGGCGGCTCACCGCCGACCAGCGGATCATGTACGGCATCACGGCCACGCACTACCTGACCGGCATCGCGCCCGGCCTGCTGCTCTTCGTGCCGCCGATGGAGATCTACTTCGACCTCCACCCCGTCAACCTCAGCGTCGGCGTCGGCCAGTGGCTGCTCATGTACGCCGGCTTCTACCTGCTGCAGGTGGTGCTCGCGTTCTTCAGCGTCGGCAGCTTCCGCTGGGAGGTCCTGATGCTGGCGGCCGTGTCCTACCCGATCTACCTCCGGGCCCTGGTCAACGCCTTCCTCGGCCGCGAGCAGAAGTGGCACGTCACAGGGACCACGACCCGCGCCGCCTCCCCCTACAACTTCATGGTGCCGCAGCTGCTGACGTTCGTGTTCCACACGCTCACCGCAGCGGTCGGGGTCTGGCAGAACGTCGTCACGTCCCGCTTCACGCTCGGCACGGCATGGTGCATCACGAACGCGCTGGTCCTGGCCGCGTTCATCCTCGTCGCGATGGGCGAGAACCGCCGTCGCCGTCGGGGTGGGAAGACGCGGCGTACCGCGGTGCCGATGGTCTCGATGCCGCCGGAGATGCTCGCCGGTCCCGCGTCGTACCCGGCACCGGAACCCGTCGGCTCGCTGAGCGGACGACACACTCGCGAAGGGAACCTGGCATGACCTGGCCGAACCGACTCCGCCTCTGGGGCGGACTGATCCTCGTCCTGGCGCTCGTCGCCGTCCTGACCCTGCTCGTCAACCAACGCTCGCGACAGGCGTTCAGCGACGACGCCGAGGTGGGCGCACGACAGTCCACGATCGGCTCGGAGTACGGCGGCGTCGTGGTGGCGCAGTACGCCCAGCCCGGGCAGGTCGTGCACACAGGGGACAAGCTGTTCACGCTCTCCTCGCTCGACCTCCAGCGCGACGTCGCCAACGGGCTGAAGCCCGTCTCGACGAACTCGTACTCCATCGACGCCCGGCACGGGCAGGTGACCTACCTGGCCCAGATGGACGGCACCCTGACCGACCTCAAGGCGCAGCAGGGCAGCTTCGCGGCCGCCGGCGACATGGCCACGATCACGGCGGGAGGCACGCAGTACGTCACGGCGAAGTTCCGGCTGACCCCCGACCAGTACGGACGGATCCGCATCGGCGGCCCGGCCGACGTCCAGCTGCCCAACCGGTCACGGCTGGCTGCCACGGTCTCCGACGTGTCCGTGGAGACGGCGCAGGGGGTCGCGGTGACGACCGTCGAGCTGGCGGTGCCGCGGTTGCGGACCGCGAGCCTGACCTCGTTGAGCCAGCCCGGCAGCCCCGTCTCGGTCACCCTCACCTTGGCCGACGCCGGCATCCTGTCGGGTCCGACGGACAAGTTCCGGGAGTTCCTGCAGCGGATCGGCGTGCGATGAGTCGCCTCCGCGCGCGTCCTGCGACGGGGCTCGTTCTCGCCCTGGCCCTGCTGGCCGGGGCGTCGGGGTGTGGGTCGTCGTCGTCCGGCGGCCCCACCTCCGAGGGAGGGACCGGGCCGCCGACGGCGAGCACGGTCACCGGGTCCCCGGCGTCGAACCCCCTCCCGGCCCGGGAGATCGCGCAGACGGCGAAGGCCCTGCCCCAGCGCTCGTCCAAGCCCCTTCCGACCATGCGCCTGGCGGCCGGCCTCACGCCGCCGACGAACCGGTGGTTCTCCGGGCTGGTGTTAGGGGACGCGCCGAACCCGGTCTTCCCCCTGCCCCTCGCCTTCAGTATCGACAAGACCGGCTTCGGGTTCGGGCTGCCCCAGGTCGTGGCGTCGGCGACGAGCGTCGTGGGCAGCCACCAGGAGGACGTCGCCGTCACCGTTCCGGGCGCGGTCGACCAGGTCGTCTCGGCCTACGACGACGCGTCGTTCACCTTGAGCAGCCGCGACGCCGACGGCCACGAGCTCGGGCGGACGGTGGTGGCCGAGGGCTCGCCGTTCATCGGCCACACCGCGACCCGCAGCGAGACGCTGCACACGTCGGTGAGCTGGAAGCAGGGACCCGACCAGGGCGTGTGGACCGCCACCACGCCGACCGGTGACTACGGCCTGAAGGTCGCCGACGGCACCGTCGACGGCAGCGAGGTGGCACTCCGCGCCGGCGGCAGCGCGACGTTCTTCCCGGTGCCGTCGGGGCAGGACGCCTCCCGGCTCGCGGCGCTCGCCGCGCCGGTCTCCGCCACCAGCACGACGTACGACGTGGGGCAGAGCCGGGTCAGCACCTCCTTGTCCTACGGCCACGGAGACACGGCGTTCGTGACGACGCCTGCCCAGGCGGCCGGACTGCGGGACGGCACGTCGTGCGACCTGGGGAGCTTCCCGAGCGTCTACGGCGACCTCCGGGTCTGCCACGGGTCCGCCCTGTCGTGGACCGTCCCGCGGACGACTGCCTCTGCGGGCCTCGACCTCTCCGGTCTCTCGGCGTCGGACCGGAAGACCCTTCTCACCCAGGTCGCGCAGGACGTCGCCCAGTCACCGGCCCCACCTGCCGACACCTACTTCGGCGGGAAGTGGCTCTACCGCCAGGCGCAGCTGCTCGACATCGCCGACCAGGTCGGCGCCGCGGGGGCAGCCAAGACCGCGCAGACCCGGCTGGTCCAGGCGCTCGGGCAGTGGACGCAGGAGAAGGGGTGCCGGTCGCGCGCGGCCCAGTGCTTCGTCTACGACCCGCGCTGGCACGGCGTCGTCGGGCAGACCCCGTCGTTCGGCTCCGACGAGTTCAACGACCACCACTTCCACTACGGCTACTTCCTCTACGCCGCTGGTGTCCTGGCCGCGCACGACCCGTCCGTGGTCCGACGGCTGCGGCCGGTGATGGACCTGCTCGCGGCCGACATCGCCGGTGGCGCGGACACCGGGATCACGCCCCGGCTGCGGGTCTTCGACGTCTACGCCGGTCACTCGTGGGCCTCGGGCACCTCGCCCTTCGCCGACGGCAACAACCAGGAGTCGAGCTCCGAGGCCGTCAACGCCTGGGCAGGGCTGTCGCTCTGGGCGTCCGCGACCAAGAACACACGGCTCGAGCAGGAGGCTGGCTGGCTGCTCTCCTCAGAAGCCGACACCGCGCGCCGGCTCTGGACCGAGCCGACCGTCCCGGCCGGCTTCGACCACCACGTCTTCGGCATCAACTGGGGCGGCAAGCGGGACTACGCCACCTGGTTCTCCCCCCAGCCCTCAGCGATCCTCGGCATCCAGCTGATCCCGATGAGCCCCTCGTCGTCGTACCTCGGAGGCGACCCCGCGCGGATCGCGGCGAACGTCGCGGAGGCCACCGGCTCGTCGGGATTCACGGGTCCGCTCGGTGACTACGTGCTGATGTACTCCGCACTGGCCGGAGGCGCAGCGGACAAAACTGCCCTCGACACCGCCGAGCACCTGCCCGGCGACAAGATCGACGACGGTGACAGCCGCAGCTACCT
>JAHEXO010000373.1 GCA_023252065.1 Nocardioides sp.
ACCGTGTCGGTGTGGGAGACGTCGAGAAGGGGGCGCCGGTAGTGGTCTAAGGATCGCCGCATCCCCGCCAGGGCGCGCCCACCCGAGCCCCTGGCCAGCCCCAGCAGCACGGTCTCAGCCTGGTCGTCGCGGGTGTGGCCCAGCAGCACGACCTCGGCGTCGTAGCTCTCCCGCACCTGCTCGAGCAGCGCATAGCGCGCCTCGCGCGCGGCCGCCTCGGGTCCGAGGCCCGGAGCGTCGACGGTGGCCCGGACGGTCAGCGTCTCGTCGACCCCGAGCGCGGCCAGGCGCGTCACCACGGCCGCGGCGACCTCCGCCGAGCCCACCTGCAGGCGATGGTCGACGATGGCGCCGATGATGTGCCAACCCTGTTCCGCGCCCACGAAGACCGTGGCCGTGGCCAGGGCCATCGAGTCCGCCCCGCCGCTGACCGCCACCACCACGCGGGCGCCGGGCTCGAGGTCGGCGAGCCCCCGCCGTACGGCGTTGCGCACGGCCGCGACCGAGGGGTGGAGCGTCATCCCCCGATCATCACAGCACGCGGCCGACCCAGGAGTCGGGGTCGTGGATCTCGGCCTTGGTGGGTAGGTGGTCGGGCGCGGCCCAGACCGCGTTGAACTCCGCCATCCCGACCTTGTCGACCACGGCCCGCACGAACTTCGCGCCGTCGCGGTACTGCGCCATCTTGGCGTCGAGCCCGAGCAGCTTGCGGGCCAGCCGGTCGAGGCTGCCGGCGCCCTTGCGACGCTCGTTGAACTTCCTCCGGATCGAGCCCACGGTCGGGATCACTCCGGGGCCGACGCCGTCCATCACCACGTCGGCGTGACCCTCCAGCAGCGACATCACGCCGGTCATCCGGTCGATGATCTGCTTCTGCTCGGGGGTGCTGAACAGGTCGAGCATCCCGCCGCTCGAGCCGCTGCCGAGGTTGCGCAGCGCCTCGGTCACCCGCTGCACGCCGTCCTCGAGCAGGCGTTGCGGCTCGACGGTCTCGGCCAGTGCCTGCACCTCGCCGAAGATGTGGTCGCGCATCCACGGCACCGCGGTGAACTGCACCCGGTGGGTCTCCTCGTGCAGGCACACCCAGAGCCGGAAGTCGGTGGGGTCGGCGTCGAGCTCGCGCTCCACGTGTACGACGTTCGGGGCGACCAGCAGCAGGCGCCCGCGCGGGTCGTGGAACGGGTCGAACTGCCCCAACACCTTGCCGGCCATGAAACCGAGCAGTCCGCCGACCTCGGCGCCGGTGATCTTGGAGCCGACCGCTTGGGTCATCCCTCCCGGCGGTCCCTTGGCTGCGGTCACCTTCTCGACGATCGGGGCGAGCAGGGTCGCGAAGCCCTCGGTGTTGGCCCGGATCCAGGCCGGCCGGTCGACGACCAGCACCGGCGCCGTACCCTCGCCGGCATCGAGGCCGGTGAAGTCCCGGACGTATGACGTCGCCCGGTCGGCGCCCGCGCGGAGCTCGGCCACGACGGCGGCCGCCTCGCCGGCGCTCACCTCGGGCCCCGGGCCGGCCAGCCGTGAACCGATCGAGACCGCGAGCTCCCAGTCGACCATCTCCGTCATGCCGCGAGCCTACGGGGTGCTCTGAGATCGGGCTGGGGGCTTCGGTAACCGACCTCTGGGGCGCGACACGCCGTGCGCCAGGGGGTGGCCAGACGCCCCAAGGGTCGGTGACACAAGGCCTCGCCCGGTGGTGGTCAGCAGGGACAGGCGGCCAGCCGGGAGGCCAGGCCGTCGAGGGCGTCGCGGGCGTCGAGGGTGTCGAGGACCGGTACGCGGTTGCTGACCAGCGCGAACACGAGCGTGTGCCCGCGCCGGGTGGTGACGAGACCGGCGAGGGCGCTGGTGCCGGTGAGGGTGCCGGTCTTGGCGCGCACCCAACCGCGCCCGTCGCTGCGCTCGAACCGGCCGGCCAGCGCCCCGTCGAACGCCGCGACGGGGAGCCCGGTGACGACCGGCCGGAGCTCCGGGTGGTCTGGCCCGGCGTCGAGCCGGAGCACGTCGACCAGCGTCCGCGGGTCGATCCGGTCGTCGCGCGACAGCCCGCTCCCGTCGTAGAACCGCGCACCCTGCAGGTCGATCCCCAGCCGCTGGAGGGTCCGGCGCACCCCGCGCACGCCCCCCTCGAAGGACCCGCGGCCGGTGACGGCGAGCCCGACCTGGTGGGCGAGCACCTCGGCGCCCTCGTTGTCGCTGTACTGCAGCACCTGCTCGACGATGTCGGCGACCGGGCGGCTGGTCACCTGCGCCACCTCAGGAGCCCCGGCCGGCGCGGTGCGCTTGCTAGGCGTGCCGACGACCCGGACACCGTCCTTGCCCAGGTACGCCGCGAACGTCGCCGCTGCGGACGCGGCCGGGTCGGCGACCCGGCCCGGGCCCTCGGGGTTCAGCCCCTCGTCGGCCCACAGCGCCGTGATCGGCGAGACGACGTCGGGGAAGTAGGTCTTCGGCCACGTCGGCGAGACCTCGGGCCCGGTGAACAGCGAGGTGTCGTAGGTCAGCCGGACCCGAGCGATCCCCCGCTGCTGCAGGTGTCGCGCGGTCCTCCGGGCCAGGGTCTGCAGGCTTGCGTCGCCGCGGCGTGGACCGGTGGTCGGCTGCTTTCCGGCCAGGAACGGGTCGCCGCCGCCGACCAGAGTCAGCTGCCGCCCTCCCAGGACGCGCGTCGCGAAGGTGCGGTCGGGGCCGAGCGCCTCGAGGGCGGCAGTCGTGGTGAGGAGCTTCAGGGTCGAGGCCGGCATCACCCGGCGGCGACCGTCGACCACCAGCGGCCGGGCGGCGGGGGGTCCGTCGAGCCCGGCGACCACCACGCTGAGGTCGGCCAGCTTCGGGTCGTCCACCGCGTCGCCGAGCGCGCGTCGTACCTCGGCGGCGGTCGGGCCGGTGGCCCGATCGGTGGCCGGTGCCGGACGGGCGACCGGACGCGGCGTGGGCTGCGGGGCGAGGGTGAACCCGGCGGGCGGTGCGGTGGCGGGCGGGGCGTCGGCACCGAGCCAGCGGTCGAGCAGGTCGTAGCGGTACGCCGCCGCGGCTCCGGCCGCGAGGGCGACGACCACGACGAGCGAGGTGACCAGGAGGATGCGACGTCCCCGACCGCGTGGTGCACGCCGCGATCTCCGGGACACGTCGCTCGCCTCTCGCCCTGCTCTCACGGGACGTGCCCGGTTGGGCACGCGGCCTCATTCTGCGGGAGACTGGGCCCAGATCGAGGGTCGGGGCCGCCGACCCGTTCGCCTGGGAGGGTCACGTGCTGGAGTTCGACGTGCTGGTCGAGATCCCCAAGGGGAGCCGCAACAAGTACGAGGTCGACCACGTGAGCGGGCGGATCCGCCTCGACCGGACCCTCTTCACCGCGACCCAGTACCCCGCCGACTACGGCTACATCGAGGACACCCTCGGCCAGGACGGCGACCCGCTCGACGCGCTGGTCCTGCTGCTCGGCGAGCCCACCTTCCCCGGCTGCCTGATCCGCTGCCGCGCGATCGGCATGTACCGGATGACCGACGAGAAGGGCGCCGACGACAAGGTGCTCTGCGTCCCGGTCTCCGACCCGCGGCTGGAGCACCTGCGCGACATCAACCACCTGCCGAAGTTCGACCGGCTGGAGATCGAGCACTTCTTCACCGTCTACAAGGACCTCGAGCCCGGGAAGTCCGTC
>JAHEXO010000022.1 GCA_023252065.1 Nocardioides sp.
CTCGACGTCGTCGGCGGTGATAAGCGACGACGTGATCATGTCGCCGAGCACGTCGACGGCCAGCGGCACGTCGTCGTCGAGCACCCGTGCGTGGAAACAGGTGTACTCCTTGGCGGTGAAGGCGTTGAATTCGCCGCCGACCGCGTCGAGCGCGATCGAGATGTCGAGCGCGGAGCGCTCCCCCGTCCCCTTGAACAGCAGGTGCTCGAGGAAGTGGGAGCAGCCGTGGAGAGCCGGCGACTCGTCGCGCGAACCGACTCCGACCCACACCCCGATCGTCGCCGAGCGCGCGCCCGGGACCCGCTCACTGATGATCCGCAGACCGCTGGGGAGCACCGTGCGTCGTACGACGCCGCCGTCCTCCTCGAGGAGGGTGCGGGTCGTGCCACCGGGGCGGGTCGTGCCACTCGGACGCGAAGCCGACGACCGGCCGGCAGCAGGCTGCCGGCCGGTCGTCTCGGGAACCACGTGGGTCACTCGGCGTCCGCAGCCTCGTCGCCCGTGGCCTCGTCACCGGTGGCCTCGTCGGCGGCGGACTCGGAGGAGTCCTCCACGACGGGGATCAGCGACAGCTTGCCGCGGTCGTCGATCTCGGCGATCTGGACCTGGATCTTCTGGCCGACCGACACGACGTCGTCGACGTTCTCGACCCGCTTGCCACCCACCAGAGCGCGGAGCTTGGTGATGTGGAGCAGGCCGTCCTTGCCCGGGAGCAGGGAGACGAACGCACCGAAGTTGGTCGTCTTGACGACGGTGCCGAGGTAGCGCTCGCCGACCTCGGGCATGGTCGGGTTGGCGATCGCGTTGACCGCGGCCCTTGCGGCCTCGGCCGCCTCGCCGTTGGTCGCACCGATGTAGACCGTGCCGTCGTCCTCGATCGACAGGCTTGCGCCGGTGTCGTCCTGGATCTGGTTGATCACCTTGCCCTTGGGGCCGATGACCTCGCCGATCTTGTCGACGGGGACCTTGATGCTGATGATCCGCGGGGCGTGGAGCGACATCTCCTCGGGGCCGTCGATGGCCTCACCCATCACCTCGAGGATCGTGTGGCGGGCGTCGCGAGCCTGCGTCAGGGCCGAGGCCAGGACCTCCGCCGGGATGCCGTCGAGCTTGGTGTCGAGCTGGAGCGCGGTGACGAACTCCTTGGTGCCGGCGACCTTGAAGTCCATGTCGCCGAAGGCGTCCTCGGCGCCGAGGATGTCGGTCAGCGCGACGTACTGCGTCTGACCGTCGACCTCACCGGAGATCAGGCCCATCGCGATGCCCGCGACGGAGGCCCGCAGCGGGACGCCGGCCTGGAGCAGCGACATCGTCGAGGCGCAGACCGAGCCCATCGAGGTGGAGCCGTTGGAGCCCATGGCCTCGGAGAGCTGCCGGATGGCGTAGGGGAACTCCTCCTTGGTCGGCAGCACCGGAAGCAGCGCACGGCGAGCCAGCGCACCGTGGCCGACCTCGCGACGCTTGGGCGAGCCCACGCGCCCGGTCTCACCGGTGGAGAACGGCGGGAAGACGTACTTGTGCATGTAGCGGCGGTGCTTCTCCGGCGACAGGGTGTCGAGCTGCTGCTCCATCTTGAGCATGTCGAGGGTGGTGACGCCCAGGATCTGGGTCTCGCCACGCTCGAACAGCGCCGAGCCGTGCACGCGCGGGATCACGCCGACCTCGGCGTGCAGCGGACGGATGTCGGCCAGTCCACGACCGTCGATGCGGACGTGCTCACGCAGCACGCGCTCGCGCACGACCTGCTTGTTGACCGAGCGGAACGCCGCGCCGACCTCCTTCTCGCGGCCCTCGAACTGCGGGGCCACCTTCTCCAGGACGCTCTCCTTGAGCTCGTCGACCCGGAGCTCGCGCTCCTGCTTGTCGGCGATCGTCATCGCGGAGACGAGGTCGGCCTTGGCGGCCGCCTCGACGGCGTCGTAGACGTCGTCCTCGTAGTCGAGGAAGACCGGGAACTCCTGGATCGGCTTGGCCGCCTCGCGGGCGAGCTCGCTCTGGGCCTCGCACAGCTGCTTGATGAACGGCTTGGCGGCGTCGAGGCCGCCAGCGACGATCTCCTCGGTAGGCGCCTGGGTGCCGGACTGGACGAGGTCCCAGGTCTGCTCGGTGGCCTCGGCCTCGACCATCATGATCGCGACGTCGCCGGTCTCGGTGACGCGGCCGGCCACGACCATGTCGAAGACGGCGCCCTCGAGCTGGCTGTGGGAGGGGAACGCCACCCACTGGCCCTCGATGAGGGCGACGCGGACGCCACCGACCGGGCCGGAGAACGGCAGGCCGGAGAGCTGGGTGGACATCGACGCGGCGTTGATCGCGAGGACGTCGTAGGGCTGGTCGGGGTCGAGCGCCAGGACGGTGATGACGACCTGGACCTCGTTGCGCAGGCCCTTCTTGAACGTCGGGCGCAGCGGGCGGTCGATCAGGCGGCAGGTGAGGATCGCGTCCTCGCCGGGACGACCCTCGCTGCGGAAGAACGAGCCGGGGATCTGGCCCACGGCGTACATCCGCTCCTCGACGTCGATCGTCAGGGGGAAGAAGTCGAACTGCTCCTTGGGGTGCTTGCCGGCCGTGGTGGCCGACAGCAGCATCGTCTCGTCGTCGAGGTAGGCCGTGACGGAACCGGCGGCCTGCCGGGCGAGCAGCCCGGTCTCGAACTTGACGGTGCGCTTGCCGAACTTGCCGTTGTCGAGAACGGTCTCGACAGTGGTGATAGTGGGTTCAGACATGGGCTCTGGTGCCCTGTCCTTTCTCTTCGCGGAGCGACCCCGCGACGTCCTGCTACGAAAACTGCTCGAGGACCGAGCCCCCCGACGGCGTCGGAGGGAGCCCCGGGTCCTGGCCGGTCTTCGATCGAGATCCGCGGCCGGCGCCCTGCCGTCATGGGCGGGGGCTGTCCGAAGACCACTACCGAGGACCGGGCTGACGCGAGCGGGTCGCTCCTGGTGATGGTTGCGTTTTCAGTTGTGTCTCGACCCTAGCGGTCGGCGTCCGGGCCGACTCGGCCCGGAACGTGAGAGGAGCGGCCGCCCCAGGTGGGACAGCCGCTCCGTGGTCATCGGCGCAGGCCGAGACGCTCGATGATCGAGCGGTAACGCTCGATGTCGGTCTTGTTGAGGTAGTTCAGCAGCCGGCGGCGCTGGCCCACGAGGAGCAGCAGTCCGCGACGGGTGTGGTGGTCGTGCTTGTGGGTCTTGAGGTGCTCGGTGAGGTGGGCGATGCGGTGGCTCAGCAGCGCGATCTGGACCTCGGGCGAGCCGGTGTCACCTTCGGTGACGGCGTAGTCGCTGATGATCTTCTTCTTGGTCTCCGCGTCGGTACCGATCGACATGAAGGCTCCTTCCGGCCACGTGGGCCCGTCCGTTGCGCGGCGCGCCGGGGCCTGTTCACCCGGGCACTCTGGATCCGCGGCCGTTGCACGGCAACCGGCGAAGATTATCAGCGGGTGGGCAGGCCCCCAAAACGTGGGAGCCCGCCCGCCCGTGGTTCGCGTCAGGCCACCGGGGGCGTGTCCTGACGCGACGACTGCTCGGTGACGGTCTGGCTGCCGTCGGCGTGGGTGGTCTGGGCGACCGTGGTCGAGCGGCGGGCGCGGTTCATGGTGAGCGCGGTGAGGGCGATCACCAGCACGCCGGCAAGGACCAGGATGTAGCCGACCATGGTCAGGTCGACCGCGGAGATGGAGTCGCGCACGGCGAAGGCCAGGATCAGGCCCAACGCCAGGAGGAAGACACCGAGTCCGTATCCCATGGGGTTTCGTCCCTTTCGTCGGTCCGCCCGGTCGGCGGGTCGTCGCCGGGCATTGTTCCCACTCCGCGCGCGGTCATGCCTCGCTGTGGCATCGATTTCGCGGGAGACTCGCGAGGTGTCCTCCCCGCTGCGGCGACTCACCCTCGCCGTCCCACCCGTTCCCGCCGGCTACAGCGGCACCCGCCTGACGGCCTGCAACCTGTGCGAGGCGATCTGCGGCCTCGAGCTGACGCTGACCGACGGAGCCGTGACGGCCATCCGTGGCAACCCCACCGACCCGCTCTCGCGCGGGTACATCTGTCCCAAGGGCGTGGCCCTCGCCGACGTGTACGACGACCCCGACCGGCTGCGCCGACCGCTGCGCAAGGTGGGCGGCGAGTGGGAGGAGGTCGGCTGGGACGAGGCCCTCGACCTCGTCGCCGACCGGTTGGCCGAGACGATCAACACGCACGGGCCGGACGCGGTGGGTGTCTACCTGGGCAACCCCAACGTGCACGCGCTGTCGACGTCGACCCACGCGCTACCGTTCCTGAGGTCGCTGCGCACCCACAACCGGTTCTCCGCGACGACGGTCGACCAGGCTCCCCACCAGCTGGTGGCGTGGCAGCTGTTCGGTCACCAGCTGCTGTTCCCGACCCCCGACCTGGACCGCACGTCCTACTTCCTGGTGTTCGGGGCGAACCCGATGGCCTCCAACGGCTCGATCATGACCTCGCCCGACTTCCCGCGCCGGGCGCGCGCGATCAAGGAGCGGGGCGGCCGGATCGTGGTCCTCGACCCGCGTCGTACGGAGACCGCCAAGATCGCCTCCGAGCACCACTTCGTGCGGCCCGGCACCGACGTGGTCGTGCTGCTCGCGATGGTGCACACCCTGCTCGCGGACGGCCTGGCGCGACCGCCGGCCTACGTCGACGGCGTGGAGCGGCTGGGTGTCCTGGTCGCGCCGTTCACCCCCGAGCTCGCCGAGCAGGTGAGCGGGGTGCCCGCCGCCGCCGTACGCCGGCTCACCCACGAGCTCTGCTCGGCCGACGGCGGGGTGGTCTACGGCCGGGTCGGGGTGTCGACGACCGGCTTCGGGTCCCTGAGCCACTGGGCCATCGGCTGCCTGAACCTGCTGGCCGGCCACTTCGACCGCCCGGGCGGTGTGATGTTCCCCGAGCCGGCGGTCGACCTGGTCTCCCGGGGGCTGGTCGGACGGGGCCACTTCGACCGCTACCGCAGCCGCGTGCGCGACCTCCCGGAGTACGGCGGGGAGCTCCCGGCCGCGGTCATGCGCGAGGAGATCGAGACCCCGGGCCAGGGACAGCTCAAGGCGTTCGTCACCATCGCCGGCAACCCCGTCCTGTCGACGCCGGACGGTCGCCGGCTGGGTGAGGCGCTCGACTCACTCGACTTCATGGTCGCGATCGACCTCTACCTCAACGAGACGACCCGCCACGCCGACGTGATCCTGCCGCCGACCACGGCGCTGGAGCGCGACCACTACGACCTGGTGTTCCACGGCCTGGCGGTGCGCAACACGGCGCGCTTCAGCCCGGCGGTCTTCCCCCGGCCGGACGACGCCCGCCACGAGTGGGAGATCTACCGCGACCTCACCGCGCGCCTCGAGACCCGGCTGGCCCACAGGACGCCTCGCAAGGCCCGGCTGACGCGCCGGGCCCGGATGGTCGTCAGCCCCACCCGGCAGCTGGAGCTCCTCCTGCTCACCGGCCGCCGGCTCACGCCCGCGCGCCTGCGTCGTCATCCCGAGGGCGTCGACCTCGGCCCGCTCCGCCCGACCATGCCCGGCCGCCTCCAGACCCCCGACCACCGGATCGACCTGACGCCCCCGCTGCTCGTCGGCGACCTCGACCGGCTGCGCACGTGGCTCGACGACCGGCCCGAGGAGCCCCCCGACGGCGCCCTGGTGCTGATCGGGCGACGGCACAAGCAGGACAACAACTCGTGGTTCCACAACTCGACCCGGCTCACCCGCGGCCGACCGCGTCACCACCTGCTCATGCATCCCGACGACCTCGCGGCCCGCGGCCTCGAGAGCGGTGGCCTGGTCACGGTCTCCTCACGGGTCGGTTCGGTGCGGGTCGAGGTGGCGGCGAGCGACGACCTGATGCCGGGGGTCGTCTCGCTCCCCCACGGCTACGGTCACCAGGTCGACGGCACCCGGCTCCGCAACGCGAGCAAGGTCGCGGGGGCGTCGATCAACGACCTGACCGACCCCTCGCTGCTGGACCTGTCGGGCAACGCCGCGCTGAACGGCGTACCGGTCACCGTCGAGGCGGCCGCTCCGCGCTGAGCCGCTCCCCTCTGACCCGCACTGCTCAGTCGAGCACGGCTCGTACGGCTTCGCGGGCCGCCATCGGGTCGTTCGCGGCGAGCGCGGCCTCGGCTGCCTCCTCGAGCGCATCCATCGACGCCGACGCCAGCCGCGCCCCCACGGGCCGCACCGCCGCCGAGGCCATGGACAGCGACGTGATGCCCATGCCCACCAGCACGCAGGCGAGCAGCGGGTCGGCCGCGGCCTCGCCGCACACGCCGACCGGCTTGCCTGCCCGCTTGCCGGCCTCGGCCGTGATCGCGATCAGCTGGAGCACGGCGGGCTGCCAAGCGTCGGTGAGGTGGGCGAGGTCGGAGGCCATGCGGTCGGCGGCCATCGTGTACTGCGTCAGGTCGTTGGTGCCGATCGAGAGGAAGTCGACGACCTCGAGCATGCGGTAGGCCAGCAGCGCCGCCGAGGGGACCTCGATCATCACGCCCGGCTTGAGACCCCGCTCGCGGACGGCGGCGGCGAAGTCGGTCGCCTCGGCGACGGTCGCGACCATCGGCGCCATCACCCAGGTCTCGGTGCCGGTGCTGCGAGCGGCGGCTGCGATGCCGTCGAGCTGGCGGGTGAGCAGGTCGGGCTGGTCGAAGGAGAGCCGGAGACCGCGCACTCCGAGCGCGGGGTTCTCCTCGCCTTCGTGGGTGGCGAACGCGACGGGCTTGTCGGAGCCGGCGTCGAGGGTGCGGACGACGACGTAGCGCCCGGCGAACGGCGCCAGCACCTCGCCGTAGATGGAGGCCTGCTCGTCGGCCGACGGCTCGTCGGCACGGTTGAGGAAGCACAGCTCGGTGCGGAACAGCCCGACGCCCTCGACCGGGCCGGTCGCTGCGGCCCGCGCGGACTCGCCGTCGGCGACGTTGGCCAGGATCTTCACGTGGGTGCCGTCGGCGGTCTCGCCCGGACCGGTCCACGAGGCCAGCGCCTCGCGCTGGACGCGGTCGGCCTCGACCAGGCGCGCGGCCTCGTCGGGGTCGGGTGACGACACGATCGTGCCGGCGACCCCGTCGACCAGCAGGGGGGTGCCGGCGGTGATCGTCATCGCGCCGGCCGTGCCGACCACGCAGGGGATCGCGAGCTGGCGGGCGATGATCGCGGTGTGGCTCGTCGGGCCACCCCGCTCGGTGACCAGCGCCATCACCACGCGTGGGTCGAGGGTCGCGGTGTCGGACGGGGCGAGGTCTTCGGCCACCAGGACGACCGGGTCGTCGGGCAGCTGGACCCCGGGCTCCGGCTCGCCGACGAGGTGGGCGACCACCCGGCGTTCGATGTCGCGGAGGTCGGTGACCCGCTCGGCCATCAGGCCGCCCATCGAGGTGAAGACGGTGACGAACTGCTCGACGCCGCCGTGGACCGACGTCAGGAGGTCCTCGCCGCTGCGCAGGTGCTTGCGTACCGCCGACCGCAGCCCCTTGTCGCGGGCGAGCCCGGCGCTCGCGGTCAGCACCTCGGCGGCGTGGCCCGAGGCCTTGTCAGCCCGCCGGACGAAGCCGTCGGCCACCGCGTCGGCAGCCTCGTCGTAGGAGGTGAGCGCCTTCTCCTCGTCGAGAGCGGCCCCGTCGAAGCGGGCGATCGCCTCGGGCGAGACCTCTCCTCGCACCAGCAGCGCCGGCGCGAAGGCGACGCCTGGGACGACGGGGGTGCCACGCAGGGGGGCGGACGGCTGGTCGCTCATGCCGCCACGCTACTCCCGAACCCCCTTGACAAGTCAACACGTTCGGGCGTAAAACAACACATACACAGATCGAGGAGTCACGTTGACTATGTACGCCGAGGAGCGCCAGCAGGCGATCGCCCGCCTGGTCACCCAGCGCGGCCGGGTGTCGGTCAACCAGCTCGCGCAGGAGTACGACGTGACGACGGAGACGGTCCGCCGCGACCTGTCCACGCTCGAGCGTCTCGGCCTGGTGCGACGCGTCCACGGAGGGGTCGTGCCCCCCAGCTCGCTGCTCCTCATCGAGGCCGGCATCCGTGAGCGCGACCAGGTCAACACCGAGGTCAAGGAGCGCATCGCCAAGGCTGCGCTCGAGCGTCTCCCCCAGGCCGGCGGCTCGATCCTCCTCGACGCCGGCTCCACGACGATGCGGCTGGCCTCGCTCCTGCCCGCCGACCACGCCCTGACGGTGGTCACCCACGCGGTGCCGATCGAGTCGCGGCTGGCCGGGCTGGGCCACATCGACCTGCGCCTGCTGCCCGGACGGGTCCGCCGTACCACCCAGGCGGCGGTGGGAGCCGACACCGTGGCCGCTCTCGCCGACCTCCGGGTCGACGTCGCCTTCCTCGGCACCAACGGCCTGACGGTCGACTTCGGGCTGACCACCCCCGACTCCGACGAGGCGGCGGTCAAGCGCGCGATCGTCGCGGCCGGCCGCGAGGTGGTCGCGCTGGCCGACGCCTCGAAGCTCGGCGTCGAGACGGCGAACCGGTTCGCCTCGGTCGACGAGCTGACTGTGGTCGTCACCGATCGAGCCATCTCGTCCGCCGACCGGCGGGCCCTGGGCAGGGCCGGCACCGAGGTCGTCGTCGCATGAGCACTCCCCCGTCCACCCAGGCTCGACCATCCAGGAGCCCCCGCATGATCGTGACCCTGACCGCCAACCCGAGCCATGACCGCACGGTCAACCTGGCCGGCCGGCTGGAGCGTGGCGCCGTGCAGCGTGCGGAGTCGGTCATCTCGCAGGCCGGCGGCAAGGGCGTCAACATCTCCCGCGCTTGCGTCGCCGCCCAGATCCCGTCGATCGCGGTGCTGCCCGCGGCCAAGGACGACCCGTTCGTGCTCGAGCTCCTCGCCGCCGGCATCGACTGCCGCCCCGTGCACCACGAGGGCGACCTCCGGGTCAACATCACCATCACCGAGCCCGACGGCACCACCACCAAGCTCAACAGCCCCGGCCCGCAGGCCACCCCGCAGCTGCTCGACGAGCTCACCGCGGCCCTGGTGCGCCGGGCCACCGACGCCTCCTGGATCGTGCTGGCCGGGTCATTGCCGCCGGGCGCCCCGCCGACGTGGTACGCCGAGCTGGTCGCCGCCCTGCGCGGCGCCGGGGCCCGCGTCGCGGTCGACACCAGCGATGCGCCGCTCCAGGCGCTGGTCGACGCGCTCCCCGCCAGCGCACCCCACCTGATGAAGCCCAACGGCGAGGAGCTCGCGTCGTTCACCGGACACGACGGCGACGCCCTCGAGGCCGACCCGGTCGCCGCGGCGCGCGCCGCCACCGACCTGGTGGCGCGGGGCGTCGAGTCGGTGCTGGTCACCCTCGGCCCCCACGGCGCCGTCCTGGTCGACGCCGAGGGCGCCTGGCACGCCTCACCCCCGCCGACCACAGTCGTCTCGACCGTCGGAGCCGGCGACTCGAGCCTCTTCGGCTTCCTCCTGGGAGACGTCACCGGACGCGACCCCGCCCACAGACTCGCACTGGCCGTGGCCTACGGCAGTGCGGCAGCCGGACTTCCCGGCACGACCATCCCCCACCCGGAGCAGGTACGCACGGACCTCGTCCACGTCACCCGCCTCGACCTCACCACTGGAGAGTGACCATGACCGACCTGATCACCACCGCACTCGTGCGGCTGGACGAGGATCTCGGCGCCGAGAAGCACGACGTGATCCGGTCGCTGGCCGCGATCGTCGCCAGTGCGGGCCGTGCCACCGACGCCGACCAGCTCGCCGCTGACGCGATCACTCGTGAGGGCACCGCAGCCACCGGCCTGCCGGGCGGCATCGCGATCCCCCACTGCCGGACGACGGCCGTCAACGAGCCCACGCTCGCATTCGCACGACTCTCGCCTCCGGTCGAGTTCGGCGCCAAGGACGGACCGGCCGACCTCGCGTTCCTGATCGCCGCGCCCGCGGGGGGCGACGCGACCCACCTCCAGCTGCTCACCAAGCTCGCCCGGGCCCTGGTCAAGCGCGACTTCGTCGACAGCCTGCGCAGCGCCACGTCGCAGCAGGAGGTCGTCGACCTCGTGCTCGGGGTAGTCGGTGACGCCCCGGCTCCGGCCGCAGCAGCCGCCGCGGCTCCGGCCGCGACCCCGTCGACCTCCGCCAAGTCGCTGGTCGCCGTCACGGCGTGCCCGACCGGCATCGCGCACACCTACATGGCAGCCGAGGCCCTCGAGGCGGCGGCCGCGAAGGCCGGCATACCGATCGCCGTCGAGACCCAGGGCTCCGCCGGCGCCAAGCCGCTGCCGCCCGAGACGATCGCCGCAGCCTCCGCGGTGATCTTCGCCGTCGACGTGGGCGTCCGCGACCGCGGTCGCTTCGCCGGCAAGCCGGTGGTCTCCTCGAGCGTCAAGCGCCCGATCGAGGAAGGCGACGCGATGATCGCCGAGGCGCTGCGCTACGCCGACGACCCCAACGCCCCCCGGGTCGAGGGTCACCTCACCGCGGGCGAGGGAAGCGGTGGCGGAGCCGGTGAGTCGTGGGGTGCCCGCACCCGCCGCGTGCTGATGACCGGCGTCTCCTACATGATCCCGTTCGTCGCGGCCGGCGGTCTGCTGATCGCGCTCGGCTTCCTGTTCGGCGGCTACGAGATCGTCGGGCCCTACGGCGAGATCGCGGTGAAGAACACGATCTTCACCCTTCCCAACGCCCATGCGCTCAAGCTCGACCACGTGCTCTTCGGCACCGGCTTCGGGCCGTCCGCCTTCTTCGCCTACATCGGCTCGCTGTTCTTCATCATCGGCAAGACAGCGTTCGCGCTCTTCATCCCGGCGTTCGCGGGCTACGTCGCCTACGCGATCGCCGACCGTCCGGGCATCGCTCCCGGCTTCATCATGGGTGGCCTGGCCGCCAACCTGTTCAACGTGACGGCTGCCGACGGCACCGCGCTCCCGGCCACCGGCTTCCTCGGCGCGATCGTCGGTGGGGTGCTCGCCGGCCTGATCGCCCACTGGATCGCCAGCTGGCGGGTGCCGGCCTGGGCCCGGGGGCTGATGCCCGTGATGGTGATCCCGCTGCTCACCTCGATCATCGCCGGCTTCATCATGATCGTCGTCCTCGGCAAGCCGATCTACTGGGTGATGACCGAGCTCATCCGCGGCCTCAACAACATGAGCGGCAGCAGCGCGATCCTGCTCGGCATGATCCTCGGCCTGATGATGGCCTTCGACATGGGCGGTCCGCTGAACAAGGTGGCCTACGTGTTCGCCACCGCCGGCATCGGTGTGGCCAGCCTGGCCGCCGACGCTCCGCAGCTGAAGATCATGGCGTCGGTGATGCTCGCCGGCATGGTGCCCCCGATCGCGCTCGCCCTGGCAACCGTGCTCCGACCCAACCTGTTCACCGTCGCGGAGCGTGAGAACGGCAAGGCCGGCTGGCTGCTGGGCGCGTCGTTCATCACCGAGGGTGCCATCCCGTTCGCCGCGGCCGACCCGCTGCGGGTGATCCCGTCGATCATGCTCGGCAGTGCCGCGACGGGTGCTCTCTCGGAGGCGTTCAACGTC
>JAHEXO010000374.1 GCA_023252065.1 Nocardioides sp.
AGCAGGTCGAGCACCTCGCGTTCACGGGGTGTGAGCCTGCTCAAGGGTCCCTCGGGTGCTGCCGATCGGGGCAGGGGAACGCGGGTGCGGGTGGCCAGCCGGAGTGCGCGCCGTTCGAGGTCGTGAGCACCCATGTCGTGTGCGGTGCCCCATGTTTCGACGAGCAGTTCGCGGCCCTCGTCCCGGGCGCCGTGAGCGAGCAGCTCGGTGGCCAGGTTCAGGCGGGGTTCGAGGGCGAAGTAGGCACCGAACGGGTCAGCCAGAATGGTTGCCTCGCGGCACTGGGCGACGGCCGGTTCTCCGGCGTACCTGGCGGCGTAGGCCTCGGCGAGGGCGAGCTGAACCCCGTGGTAGGTCCGCCGCCACTGGTCGGTGAGCCCTGCACGTGCCCGGTGGAGCTGGCGCCAAGCCCGATCCTGCAGCTCCTCGGTCCGAGTCCAGGGCGTCGACCGGCCCAGGCAGAGGGCGTGGAAGCCGATCCGGGCTGCCCCGGCCGACGTCAGCGGGGAGTCACAGTCGTCGAGCTGGGCCAGGTACGACCCCGCGGTCTCGAGGGCGCGGGGCCGGTCATCGAGCATCTCCGCAAGCTTGATCGCGGTCAGGACCTCGGTGTCCCACGGCGTCCGCCCTATCTGCTGCGTGTATACGGCGACCTCGTTCACCAGGGCGCTGGCCGCGTGCGTGTCTCCTCGTGCCAGCAGCAGCTCCGCCCGCGGAACACCCCAGCGATCGTTGTAGGCGGACAGCCCGAGCTCACGGAGCTCTTCGAGCCTCTGTTCGGCCTCGTCGAGGCGGCCGCGCCACAGGAGCGCTACCAGCGCCGCGCCCCCGCACATGGTTGCCTGGATGGGAAGTCCCAGGGCCAGGCCCTCCTCGAAGCCCGCTCCGGCGAGGGACAGGCCCCGGTCGATCTGTCCGGCCTCCATGTGCTGCACGGGGCGCAGCCCGCCCAGCACGTGCGCGATGAGGCCTGCTGCCCGTCCCATGGCCTCTGCTCGTTCCATCCCCGCCAGGGCCTCAGCGATGTGGCCGAGGTAGTACTGGGAGAGAGAGCCGAGGTAGAGGGCATCCATCTCGGCTTCGGTGGATCCCGCGGTTCTGGCTACGTCGGTGGCTCGTTGTGCGGCCTCGGCACTGGCTGTGAAGTGGGCGTGCCGGTTCAGGTACAGCGACTGAGCGTTCCAGGCACGCGCCAGCTCCTCAGTCGGGGCGTCGCCGGCGTACTCGACGGCAAGTCGGACGGCCTCCTCCTTTCCGATCGCGTCCCCGTCGCGGGAGACGGGGACGAACGCGGAGTAGACGCGGCTGGCCAGCAACCGGTCAGGCTCGGGCCCGAGCATCCCTACCGCGGTGCGGACCAGCGTGCGCCAGCGCTCCTCGTCATCCTGCTCGCCTGCCGACTCGGCGAGAAGGACGACGAGCTCAGCCTGCGGGCGGCCGGCCGCGCTCACGGCGTCGGGGACTCGGTCCCACAGCGACAGCGCACGTTCGAAGTGGGTGATGGCCTCCGCCGCTCCCAGTCGCTTCGCCACCAGCCCCGCGCGCACCGACGCCGCCAGGGTGTGGGGCAGCTCGTGCGCGGCATTCCAGTGGAACGCCAGCCGGCTCACGCTCGCCAGTCCGGGATCCGGGTCGCCGTCGACCCGGGCCTGGAGGATCTCGGCGAGCCTGGCGTGGGTCCGAGTTCGTTCGTCGGGCATCAGGTCGTCGTAGGCGGCCTCGCGCAGCAGCGGGTGCCGGAACTCCAAAGACTCACCGGTCTGACGCAGCACGTTGGCGTCCAGGGCCTCCCTCAAATAGCCCTCCATCTGGGTCTGGTCGAGTTCGGCCAGGTCGCCGAGGGTCTCGGTGTCGAGCCGGGTCCCGTTGACCGAGGCGACCCGCATCAGTGCCCGCGGGCCCTGGTCGAGGGCGTCGATCCGGGCCAGCAGCAGATCGGTCAGGTGACCAGGGACCCCCTGCTGGTCTGCGGCGGCCAGGAGCTCCTCGGCGTACAGCGGGTTGCCCTCGGACCGCGTCAGCACCGAACCCACCACCGTCGGGTCGGGCGGCCCCTTCAGCTGAGCCGCGACGATCCCCGCGATGTCATCGCGGCCCAATCCGCCCAGGTCGATGCGTCGGGACCCGGGGGTCCGGCTGATCTCGGTCAAGGTCTTCCGGAACGGGTGACGACGGTGCAGCTCGTCGCTACGGAACGTCAGCACCAACAACAGCGCCCCGCGGGCGGTCCGGGACAGCGCGGCCGCGAAGTCCTGGGTCGAACGGTCCGCCCAGTGCATGTCCTCGAGCATCAGCACGACGGGGCCGGCGGCTGCTGCCTCCAGCACCGCGGCGGTGAGGTCGTCCAGCACCTGGAACCTCTCCCGGCTCCGCGGTCCCTCCGGGTCCAGCAAGCCGAGCATCCGCCGCGCCGAGGGCCGCGACTCCACGTCCTGGACACCACCGAGCAGAGACCGCACCGCCTCCACCACCGGGGCGAACGAGATACCCGCCTCGAGGTCGAGACAGTGACCGACGGCCACCGTGAACCCCCGCTCGCCCGCCCGGCGTTCGAGCTCCGCCACCAGCGTGGTCTTCCCGATCCCGGCGTCGCCCCCGACCAGCACGACCTGCGGGGTGCCCTGCTCCGCCAACCCGAGAGCCGCATCCAACTCCGCGACGTCCCGCTCGCGACCCAGCAGGAGACCAAGGGGCCCGCTCTGTTCGGGCATGGAGTCCACCGCCCTAGGCGTGGATGAGGCGAAGGTCCCGAGACCAGCCATCGTAGGACGCCGCGGGGCACATTGGCGACCGAGATCTTGGTGGGCAGGCCCACGCCCGACGACCCACACATACGGGATGGCGGCGTGCTGATCGACCCGTCAAGACTCTTAGGTTCGGCCGTCTGGTGGTCGCCCAGAACTAGTGGTCATCCCCATGTCGGGGCCGGCTCTTAGGGCGAACGTGGGCGTTCTACAGGCCGCACACCCCGGCTACCGAACAAGGGAAACCTCATGACCACGTTCTCGAACACCCACCGTCGCGCCCTCTACGCCGCCGCAGCCACCGGACTGGTCGGCACCCTGGTGTCCGTCAGCCTCAACAGCGCCTCTGCCATGCCCGGACGCGGCGACCCGCCACCCGCCCCCGTTGCTGCCGTCCACACCCGCGGCCATGACGTCGCCCACGCCTGCTTCATCACGCCCCACACCTGGGACGACGAGCTCGCCGGACCCATGCCGGTCTGCTACACCTACGTCCCCTGATCCGTGACCCGAATCGGCGATGCAAGCCGGCCGGAGCTCCTCACCGCTGGCGACCTGTTGCCCTACGGCGGCGCTAGCCTCATGGCGACGGACACCATGGGAGGTTCCGATGACGGGATTCGTTCTACGTCGCCTCCTCAGCGGGATGCTGGTGATCATCCTGACGTCGATGTTCGTCTTCGCGCTCTTCTTCAAGGGCATGGGCGACACCCCAGCGGTGAACTACTGCGAGAAGCTCGGGCCAGGCAAGTGCACCCCGGCCAAGCTCGAGTCCATCAGACACCAGATGGGCTACGACCAGTCCCTCGCCCACAACTACCGCGAGTGGGTCAAGGGAGTCTTCGTGGGTCGGGCGAACGTCTACATGGACGGGAAGCTCTACAACTGTCCCGCGCCATGCCTCGGCATCTCGA
>JAHEXO010000375.1 GCA_023252065.1 Nocardioides sp.
GCTCGAGCTCGGCGACGAGGTCGCGGGCGCGGTTCTTGGTGTCGACGATGGCTAGCTTGCAGAACTCGATGCCGGTGCAGGCCATCGTGTTGCGACGCCACGCCGAGGGCCGGGCGGACAGACCGATCTCGGCGAGCCCCCGGGCCAGCCCGTCGACGGCCTCGGGCTCGACGCCGATCAGCACGATCTTCTGGTACGGCGTGAGGCGCGCGCCGGCGACCGCGTACTCCTGCATGAGGTCGGCCAGCCGGACCAGCAGCGTGCCGGAGACCCGGCCCACGGTGGGGGCGACGCCGATGTAGAAGCGGCCGTCCTGCTGGGCGTGCACGCCGATGTGGTCGCGGTGGCCCACCGGAGACCCGGGGGACTCGCACGAGACCAGGCGTCGGCCGAGGTACTCGTTCTCCAGGACCTCGCGGAACTTCGCGACGCCCCAGTCGGCGACCAGGAACTTCAGCCGAGCCCGCGAGCGCAGCCGGCGGTAGCCGTAGTCGCGGAACACCGAGACCACGCCCTCCCAGACGTCGGCCACCTCGTCGACCGGGATCCAGACCCCGACCTTCTGGGCCAGCATCGGGTTGGTCGACAGGCCTCCGCCGACCCACAGGTCGAAGCCCGGGCCGTGCTCGGGGTGCACGGTGCCGACGAAGGCCACGTCGTTGGTCTCGGGGGACACGTCGTGGCCGGGGTGCCCGGTCAGGGCGGTCTTGAACTTGCGCGGCAGGTTGGAGTACGCCGGGTTGCCGAGCGCCCGGCGGGCGATCTCGTCGAGTGCGCTGGTGCCGTCGATGATCTCGTCAGCCGCGATGCCGGCGACGGGCGAGCCCAGGAACGGCCGTGGGGAGTCGCCGCAGGCCTCGAGGCTGGACAGGCCCGCCTCGTCGAGCCGGCGCCAGATCTCGGGCACGTCCTCGATCCGGATCCAGTGGTACTGGATGTTCTCCCGGTCGGTGACGTCGGCGGTGTCGCGCCCGAAGTCGACGCCGATGGTGCCCAGGGCCCGGACCGTCTCGTGGGAGAGCAGGCGGCCGTCGGACCGCACCCGGAGCATGAAGAACTCGTCGTCGAGCTCCTCCTCCTCGAGCATCGCGGTCTTGCCGCCGTCGAAGCCGGGCGCGCGCTGGGTGTAGAGGCCCATCCACCGGAAGCGGCCGCGCAGGTCGGCGGGGTCGATGGAGTGGAAGCCGCGCCGGGAGTAGACGTGCAGGATCCGGTCGCGCACGTGGAGTGGGTCGTCGTCCTTCTTGGACTGCTCGTTCTTGTTGAGCGGCTCGGTGTAGCCGAGCGCCCACTGGCCCTCGCCGCGCTTGGGGCGAGGGATCTCCGTGCGCGTCGCCGGAGAGGCGGTGAAGCGGAGGTCAGACATGGGAGGTGGTCGGTCCTTGCTGTTCCGGGAGCCGAGCGCCACGCACGTCATCGGGGGCGGCGTCGTCGGCGGGGGGTGGACGGTCAGCGGGGCCAACAGATCATGCTGCGCGTCATTCCGAGGTCCACGTGGCGACGCACCACGAGATGGAGCTCGGTCGCGGGGCTGATCATGGAGCCAGTCTCAGCGGGTGGACCCCCCTTCCACAAACCCGAATCTCGTCTGGTGAGACAATCGACCGACATGTGAGACGCTGCTCCGTCCACATGAGCGCCTCGCGTCACCGGGCCGCCGAGGTTCTAGGCTGCGGGGCATGAGCGAGACGCCGACCGCCGACACCGTCGCCAAGACCGCCTCCACCGCGTACGACGCGGCGCTCGAGGTGATCGCCACCGTCGAGCCCCGGATCGCCGCGGCCACCCGCCAGGAGCTGGCCGACCAGCGCAGCTCGCTGAAGCTGATCGCGAGTGAGAACTACGCCTCCCCGGCCGTGCTGCTGACCATGGGCACGTGGTTCTCCGACAAGTACGCCGAGGGCACGATCGGCCACCGTTTCTATGCCGGCTGCCAGAACGTCGACACCGTGGAGGCGATCGCGGCCGAGCACGCCCGCGAGCTGTTCGGCGCGCCGTACGCCTACGTGCAGCCGCACTCCGGCATCGACGCCAACCTGGTCGCCTTCTGGTCGATCCTCGCCCACCACGTCGAGACGCCGGCGCTGGCGCGGCTCGGCGCGAAGAACGTCAACGAGCTCTCCGAGGCGGACTGGGAGAGCCTGCGGCACGAGTTCGGCAACCAGCGGCTGCTGGGCATGTCGCTCGACGCCGGGGGCCACCTGACCCACGGGTTCCGGCCCAACATCAGCGGCAAGATGTTCCACCAACAGCAGTACGGCACCGACCCCGAGACCGGCCTGCTCGACTACGACGTCGTGCGGGCCAAGGCCCAGGAGTTCAAGCCGCTGGTCCTGATCGCCGGCTACTCGGCCTATCCCCGCCGGGTGAACTTCGCCACGATGCGCGAGATCGCCGACGAGGTCGGCGCCACGCTGATGGTCGACATGGCGCACTTCGCGGGCCTGGTCGCGGGGAAGGTCTTCACCGGCGACGAGGACCCGGTGCCGTTCGCCCACATCACCACGACGACCACGCACAAGTCGCTGCGCGGCCCGCGCGGAGGCATGGTGCTGGCGCAGGAGGACTACGCCGCCGACGTCGACCGGGGCTGCCCGATGGTGCTCGGCGGCCCGCTCTCGCACGTGATGGCGGCCAAGGCGGTGGCGCTCGCCGAGGCGCGGCAGCCGGCGTTCCAGACCTACGCGCAGGCGATCGCCGACAACGCGAAGTCCTTGGCGGAGGGGTTCCTCACCCGTGACGCCACGCTCGTCACCGGCGGCACCGACAACCACATCGTGCTGCTCGACGTCTCGTCGTTCGGGCTGACCGGGCGCCAGGCCGAGTCGGCCCTGCTCGACGCGGGCGTGGTCACCAACCGCAACTCGGTCCCGGCCGACCCCAACGGCGCGTGGTACACCTCCGGTGTCCGTCTCGGTACGCCGGCACTCACCACCCGCGGCTTCGGGGCCGCCGAGTTCGACAAGGTCGCCGAGCTGATGGTCGAGGTGCTGTCCAACACCCGGCCCGGCACCACGAAGGCCGGCACCCCGTCGAAGGCGTCCTACGTCCTCGCCGACTGTGTCGCCGACCGGGTCAAGGCCGCCAGCGCCGAGCTGCTCGACGCCTACCCCCTCTACCCGGGACTCGACCTCGCGTGACGGCCGCTAGACGATCGGCGTAGCGCGCTCCACGATCGCTCGCAGGTCGGCGGTCGACGAGGTGAGCGTGCCGTAGGTGCCGTCGTACGACGTGCCCAGACGCGAGCCGCAGAAGGCGTCGGCGACCTCGGGGGGCGCGAAGCGCACCAGCAGGGCGCCCTGGAGACAGGCGGCCATCCGGCCGGCCAGCCGTCGGGCGCCGACCTCGAGGGTGCCGGTGTCGCCGAGCAGCGCCAGCGTGTCGTCGACGGCCCGATCGAGCCGGGCGTCGCCGCCACGGGCGTGCCCGACCTCGGTGATCCAGGCGCTGAGCGCCTCGGGCTCGCGTGACAGCGCCCGGAGAACGTCGAGCGCGTTGACGTTGCCCGAGCCCTCCCACACGGAGTTCAGCGGCGCCTCGCGGTAGCGCAGGGGGAGTCCCGAGTCCTCGACGTAGCCGTTGCCGCCCAGACACTCCAGCGCCTCGGCCACGAAGCCGGGCGTGCGCTTGCAGACCCAGAACTTCGCCAG
>JAHEXO010000376.1 GCA_023252065.1 Nocardioides sp.
AGCTGCTGCTGCCGGGCGAGGTGGTGCTCGGCCCCGGCGAGAGCTACGCCACCCCCTGGGTCCATCTCGCCTCCGCCGATGACGGGCTCGACGGCCTCGCGGCTGCGTGGCACACCTGGCAACGCGCGCTTCCCGCCCATCCGGCGCGGCAGCCGGTCGTGCTCAACGTCTGGGAGGCGGTCTTCTTCGACCACGACCTCGACCGGCTCACCGGCATCGCCGACCGTGCGGCGCGGGTCGGCGTCGAACGGTTCGTGCTCGACGACGGGTGGTTCCACCGACGCCGCGACGACACCGCGGGCCTCGGTGACTGGTGGATCGACGAGACCGTGTGGCCCGAGGGCCTGATGCCGTTGATCGACCACGTGCGCGGGCTGGGCATGGAGTTCGGGCTGTGGTTCGAGCCCGAGATGGTCAACCCCGACTCCGACCTCCTGCGCCGGCACCCCGACTGGATCCTCGCGGCCGGGCCGCACCGCGCGCCGCGCGAGCAGCGCCAGCAGCAGGTGCTCGACCTGACCCGGCCGGACGTCTTCGACTTCCTGCGCGAGCGGATGTCGGCCATCCTCGCCGCCCATCCCATCGACTACGTCAAGTGGGACCACAACCGCGACCTGCTCGAGGCCGGCAGCGGTACGACCCAGGGCGCACCGGCCGTGCACGGCCAGACGCTGGCCTTCCACCGGCTCCTCGACGTCCTGCGGGCCGACTTCCCGCACGTGGCCTGGGAGTCGTGCGCATCGGGCGGCGGGCGCGTCGACTTCAGCGTGCTCGAGCGGGTGCAGCGGGTCTGGACCTCCGACATGACCGACGCCCTTGCGCGGCAGCAGATCCAGCGGTGGTCGGCCCAGCTGGTCGCCCCGGAGTACCTCGGTGCGCACGTCTCGTCCCCGGTCTCCCACACCACCGGCCGCACCCTGTCCCTCGACTTCCGGTGTGCCACCGCGCTGTTCGGCGCGTTCGGGATCGAGTGGGACCTGACCCAGGCGTCCGACGACGACCTCGACCGGCTGGCGGCCTGGGTCGCCCGGCACCAGCGGCTCCGGCCGTTGCTGCACGGCGGGCGCGTCGTACGGCCCGTGTCGGCGGACCCGTCCGTCCTGCTCCACGGCGTCGTCGCGGCCGACCGGTCCGAGGCCCTGGTCGCCCACGTCGCCCTCGACGAGAGCGCGCACAACCGCGGGGTCGAGGTCCGGGTGCCGGGGCTGGAGGACGACACGACCTACCGGCTGGCCTGGGAGGGCCCGGTCTCCGAGCGGGCGGTCAGCATGTCCGCTCCCCTGCCCGACATCGGCCCGACCGGGGGCACGGACGTCGTCGGCCGCGCGTTGTGCACCCGCGGCTTCTGGATGCCGCGGCGGAGGCCCGAGACGGTGACCCTGGTGCGGCTGACCCGCGTCTGACCCGCGTCTGACCCCGCGTCTGACCTAGTCGCGCCGGGGCCGGTCGATCTCGCGGCGGAGACCCGGTGCGGGCAAGCGGTCGACGTTGACGCCGCCCATGAAGGCGAACCCACGGATCCGGACCACCTGGCTGTGCTCGTCGATCTCGGCGGGCGCGTCGCGGTCGTCGGGACCGGAGTAGCCGCCCAGGAACGCGGTGCCCTCCATGATCACGTGGGTCTGCGGGTTGACCTTGATGTCGGCGCCACCCATCACCGCGTTCACCGTGAGCACGACCTCGCGTGCCGTGAACTTCGCCCGGCGAAGGTCGAGGTCGGCGCCTCCCATGAAGCAGCGGACGGTGAGGTGGGCCGGCACGATCCACTCGCCCTTGCGCTCCAGCCCGCTCAGGATCGCGAGGTGGTGCTCCTGGTCCGGGCCCTGGACGAGCGGCGCCGGAGCCGGCACGGTGGGCCGCGCCGGCAGGTGACCGACCGCCGTGGCGGGCAGGTCATGGGTGATCGGGACCAGGTCGGCGTAGGTGCGCGCGGCGAAGGTCGCCTCGAGCCGCTCGTCGAGCTCCTCGAGGTCGATCCGGCCGTCGCCGGCGGCCTCGCGCAGCACCTCTGCGACCTGGTGACGGTCCTGGTCGGAGATGCGCAGCAGGGCCGGGTCCTGGCTTTCCATGAGGCCAGCCTAGGACTGTTTGCCGGGGCCGGCGTCCTTCCGGGCGACCACGACGTCGCGCAGGATGGCGTGGTCGACGCGGTGCTCGAACCCGCGGTACGCCGGACCGTCCAGCGGCTCCAGCCCGACCTCGGAGCAGAGCGCCAGGAGGTCGGCCCGCGGGCAGGTGTGCACGTTGACGGCGATCCCCACCGCACCTCCGGGCCGGAGCACCTTGACCCACCCGGGCAGCGACTCGGCGAGCAGGTCGAGCGGGCTACGGCGCAGGCCCGCGTCCGACCTGCCGCCGTGCTGCACGCCGTACGGCGCGTCGGTGGCGACGACGTCGATGCTGCGGACCTTGAGCAGGTCTGCGGCGTCGCGGCTGTCGGCGAGGAGGGCGCTGACGCGGATGTCGTCGCCCGCAGCCCAGGCCTCCTTCGACAGGGCGAAGCGGGCGTCGAATCGACGGCCGTAGGTCCGCCCCTCGCGCCGGAGGCGGGCGGTGTCGGCGCTGTGCTTGAGCCGCTTGTCCTTCAGCCAGCGCGGCAGGAACGCGGCGTACGCATCGAAGTCGCGCTCGTCGACGTCGAGCCCGCAGGCGTGCCAGCCGTACATGAGGGCCTGGTTGAGCGTGGTGCCGCGACCACAGAGCGGGTCGAGGACACGGAGGCGGTCGGTGAGCATCCGGGGGCCGCTCGCCGACGACGCCGCGGTGACGTTGAGCAGGAGCTTGGTGAACACCTCGTTGGTCTTGCCCTGGTACTTCAAGATCGTGAGCAGGTCGTCGTCGAGGCAGTCGAGCCGCTGGAGCGCGACCGGTCGCAGGGCGTCGCCGTCCCGCTCGAAGAGGGCGAAGGCGGTCGAGACGTTGGCGACGTGGCGCAGGTCGGTCTCGCTCAGGTCGCCCGCGAACGTCACGTAGGGGACGCCCGCGATCTCCGTCGCCTCGGCAGGCCCGAGCCGACCCCCGAGCACCGTCGCGTCGAGGACCCCGAGCTCGGCCACCGTCAACGCCGGCGCCGCATGGGCGTAGACGCGGTTGGCCGAAGGCGAGACAAGCAGTGCGAACGACCTCACGATGGTCGAGACTAGGGCCGGTCAGCGACGATCGGGCGTCTGCCCTCGTCCTCAGGAGTCCACGTGCCCGAAGTCGACCGTCGCCGGTTCCTCCAGCTCGCAGGCGGGAGCGCGGCCCTGTCCGTGCTCACGCCGTCGATCGCGCGCGCGGCGTCGCTCCCGGCGTACCGGCGCTCCGGGAGCCTCGACGACGTCGAGCACATCGTCGTGCTGATGCAGGAGAACCGCTCCTTCGACCACTACTTCGGCACCATGCGGGGCGTGCGAGGGTACGGCGACCCGCACCCGGTCCGGCTGCCCAACGGAGCACCCGTGTGGCGACAGCCCCGCGGCAAGGGCGAGGTGCTTCCCTTCCGGCCCGACCTCGACGACATGGGCCTGGCGTTCCTCCAGGACCTCGACCACGAGTGGGCCAGCGGGCACGAGGCCTTCGCCGGCGGACGGTACGACGGGTGGGTGAAGGCCAAGGGCACCGGCGTCACGATGGCCCACGTGCGGCGCAGCGA
>JAHEXO010000377.1 GCA_023252065.1 Nocardioides sp.
GACGAGGCGCCGCAGCGAGCGCCGTACGGACGTCGGAGGAGGAGAGACATGGAGTACACGCGGCTCGGGAGCAGTGGCCTGGAGGTCTCGCGGATCACCGTCGGCTGCATGAGCTGGGGCGACGGCGGCATCGGCCGGCCGTGGACGAGGGACGAGTCCTTCGCCGAGCAGACCGTCCGGTCCGCCCTCGACGCAGGGGTCAACTTCTTCGACACCGCCAACGTCTACTCGGGTGGCACCAGCGAGGAGTACACCGGTCGCTCCCTGTGGAAGCACGTCGACCGTGAGGACGTCGTGCTCGCCACCAAGGTGTTCATGCCGATGCGCCCCGGCCCCAACGGCCGCGGGTTGTCCCGCAAGGCGATCCTCCAGGAGATCGACGCCAGCCTGTCGCGGCTCGGCACCGACTACGTCGACCTCTACCAGATCCACCGCTTCGACCCGATGACCCCGGTCGAGGAGACGATGGAGGCGCTGCACGACGTCGTGAAGGCCGGCAAGGCTCGCTACCTCGGGGCGTCGTCGATGTATGCCTGGCAGTTCGCCAAGATGCAGCACGCGGCGCGCAGCCACGGCTGGACGCCGTTCGTCTCCATGCAGAACCACTACAACCTGATCTACCGCGAGGAGGAGCGGGAGATGCTGCCGCTCTGCCAGGACCAGGGCGTCGGAGTCATCCCGTGGAGCCCGCTGGCCCGCGGCCGTCTCACCCGGGCCTGGGACGCGCGGACGGCGCGGTCGGACACCGACGAGTTCGGCCGCACCCTCTACCGCGACGAGGACAAGGCCGTGGTCGACACGGTGCTCGCGATCGCCGAACGACGCGGGGTCGCGCCGGCCCAGGTCGCGCTGGCCTGGCTGCTGGCCCAGCCCGCGGTGACCTCGCCGATCGTGGGGATCACCAAGCCCGAGCACCTCACCGACGCGGTCGCGGCCGTCGACCTCGCACTCACCGACGACGAGCTGGCCGAGCTGGGCGACGACTACGTGCCGCACGCCGTCGCCGGCCACCAGTAGGGCCGGCTACTCCTCGGGCTCAGCGGTCATCAGGACCACGCGGTCGATGCGGTCCCCGGGCACGTGGTAGGCGACCAGGGCCTCGATCTCGAAGCCGGTAGCGGTCACGTGCTCCTCGTCGACCACCCACCCTCCGAGCTGGATGCGCTGACGGACCACGGCCTTCACGTCGGGCAGCCGCTCGAACAGCACGGCGTACTGGGCTCGGACGGCCTCGGTGCCCTCCAACAGGACGTCGCCGTTGCCCGACGTGACCACGACGTCGTCGGCGTAGCAGGCGAGGAACCCCTCGAGGTCGTGGGCGTTGTAGGCGTCGACCTGACGGGCGACGACGTCGGCAGCGGTCATGCCTCGAGCCTAGGGATCGCGGGCTCTGAGGGCATCTGCCTTTGGTCCCCCTGGTTTCGAGACACGTCACGCGTCACGCGGCTCGTCGCTGCGCTCCGATCCGCGTCGACGCTCCCCACCCTGCCGGCCTGGGTCGTCGCCCGAGCGAGCTCGGGCGAAGGGCCGTCAGATCCAGCGGGAGAACCAGATGCGCTGGAGCCACTCGGCGTGGGTGAGCAGGCCGTCGGTGTAGATCGGCCAGAACCACGCGAAGTTGATCAGGACCAGGACGACGTAGGAGCCGGCCACGACGACTCCGACGGTACGACGCGGGGTCGGGTCGGTGGACGGCCCGAGGATCCTGCCGATCGCCAGCGTGAGGGCCAGCACGAGGAACGGCAGGGTGATCACGGAGTAGAAGGAGAAGATCGGGCGTCCGTCGTAGAGGAACCACGGCAGCCACGTCGACGCGGCGCCGACCACCGCGATCCCGAACCGCCAGTCGCGTCGGCCGACCCACATCACCACGGCATAGAGCAGTGCCAGGATGCCCGCCCACCACACGGCCGGGGTGCCGAGCAGCAGCACCTGACGCAGACAGTCGCTGTTGGCCGGGGCGTCGCACCCCTGCGTGCCGGGCTTGATCCCGGTCTGCGCGTCGACGCCCACCGGTCGGTTGAGCAGGAGCCATCCGCGTGGGTTCGAGGCGTAGGTGTGCGTGCAGCCGTTGAGGAAGTGCGTGTGGAACATCAGCACGTCACGGTGGTAGTGAGCCAGCGAGTTCAGCCCCTGCAGCAGCCCCGCCAACCCGTGCTCGACCGGCGCGCCATGGGCCGGCCAGTGCTTGTCGTTGTCGTAGGTGATGTCGCGCCCGCAGTTGTCGCCGCCGGAGACGTAGTGGGTGTACTGCGTGTCGCCGAGGTACTGCGCGTACTGGCTGGAGTGCATGAGCCAGCCGGTCCAGGTGGCGACGTAGACGACGAAGGCGACCACGACCAGGTGGAGGAACGCCGGGATGCCGTCGGCGACCAGAGCCTTGAGCGGCGCGTGCCGCACGCCGAATGAGCGCCGTGCCCCGGCGCACCAGGCTACTGCGAGCAGGCCGAACGCAGCGAGGGCGTAGAGCGCCTCCCACTTGCTGCCGACCGCCAGTCCCCAGCAGATGCCCGAGACCAGGAGCCACGGGCGGAAGAGCAGGGCGCGCACCGGGCCCCATGCCTTCGGGTCGTCGATCTGCCCCGGGACATTGTCGGCCATCCGGGCGCGGTACCAGTCGCGGTCGAGCACCAGGCAGTGCACGGCACAGAGCAGGAAGAAGGCCACGAAGATGTCGAGCAGCGCCAGCCGCGACAGCACGAACTCCAGGCCGTCGAACGCCAGCAGCACGCCCGCGATGCAGCCGAGGAACGTCGACCCGGTGAGCCGGCGCGCGAACCGGATCATCACCAGGATCATCAGCGCCCCGACCACAGCCGGTACGACGCGCCAGCCGAGCGGCGTGAACCCGAAGAGCTTCTCGCCGATCCCGATCAGCCACTTGCCGACCTCGGGGTGCACGACCATCGAGGCGTTCGGCTTCCACAGGTCGGTCGTCTGCCCGGCCAGGATGTGCTTGTTGGCGACGCCGCCGTCGTTGTTGAGGTAGTCGCGGGCGTAGCCGAAGTGCCACAGCGACCAGGCGTCCTTGGCGTAGTAGGTCTCGTCGAACTCGAACGAGTGCGGCGTGCCCAGCTTCCACAGTCGGAGGAAGAGGGCGACCACCGTGATCGACAGGCTCGCGGCCCAGCCGATGAGCGGGTCCTCCAGCCGGCGCAGGCCGCGGGCCCGCTCAGCGGCCAGGGGGACGGGACGACCCTCGTCGTCGGTGGCGAGACCGACCATCCGCCGCTCCACGTGCGGGGCGGCGGCTGGGGACGTCACGGGGGGAAACTGTACGTGGGTGCCATGATCGACCCGTGGCTTCCCCGACCGGCGTGCTCGTGCTCGCGGCCACCCCCATCGGGCAGGCCGCCGACGCGCCGCCACGGCTGGCCACCGAGCTGGCCGACGCCGACCTGATCGCCGCCGAGGACACCCGCCGCCTCGGTCGGCTGGCCGCCGAGCTGGGCGTGGACGTCAAGGGCCGGGTCACGTCGTACTTCGAGGGCAACGAGAGCGCCCGCACCCCCGGGCTGGTGGAGCGGCTGGTCGCCGGAGACCTGGTCGTGCTGGTCACCGACGCCGGGATGCCGAGCGTGAGCGACCCGGGCTACCGCCTGGTGGCTGCCGCGGTCGAGGCGGGAGTGACC
>JAHEXO010000023.1 GCA_023252065.1 Nocardioides sp.
CGGCCGCGAGGAGCGCCTCCTGACGCGCAGCCTTCGACATCGAGCCGGTGAGCAGCACGACCCGGGTCGCCTCGGCGGCTCCGCCGAGCATGCCGCCGGCGGCCAGGTCGCCGAGCATGACGGTTATCGACCGGTGGTGCTGCTGGGCGAGCACCTCGGTCGGCGCGAGGAGCGCGGCCTGGCCGCCGGAGTCGACGACGCGGAGCATGGCCCGCAGGGCGACCAGCGTCTTGCCGGAGCCGACCTCGCCCTGCAGCAGTCGGTTCATCGGATGGGGGCGGGCCAGGTCGTCCATGATCTCGGCCGAGACCTCCTCCTGACCCCGGGTCAGGGTGAACGGCAGCCGCCCGTCGAACGCCGCGAGCAGCCCACCGCCTCCGGCACGGGCCTGGCCGCCGAGCAGGGCCAGCGCCGCACGGCGCCGGGCCAGCACGAGCTGGGTGACCAGCGCCTCGTCGAAGCGGAACCGGCGTTGAGCCGAGGTGACCTGGGCCCACGAGTCGGGGGCGTGGACGTGCCGGAAGGCCGTCATGAGGTCGGGCAGGTCGTGCTCGGCGCGCAGCGGCGCGGGCAGCGGGTCGGGGACGTCGTCGACGATGGTCAGCGCGAAGGCGATAGCGCGCTGCAGGTCCCACGAGTCGACGCCCTTGGTCTGCGGGTAGAGCGGGAAGAGTGCCTTGATCGAGGCCACCGCGGCCCCGAAGGTCTCGTCGGAGTCGTCGACGCCGAACAGCGCCATCGTCGGGTTGGTCAGCTGCCAGCGGCCGCGGAAGGAGCTCACCTGCCCGATGAAGATGCCGCGTCGCCCCACCGGGAGCCGCCCGGCGTGCCAGTCGCTGACGTGCTTGGCCTTGGCGAAGAACGTCATCCGCAGGGACGGGCCGTCGGTGGAGAGCGTGGTGTCGAGGCGGTAGGCGAGGCGGTGGGTACGGCGGTCCTGGTAGGAGTGCACCTCGCTCTCGGTGATCTCGCCGACGACGGTCAGCATCTCGCCCTCGTGGAGGTCCTTGACCTTGGTCAGCTCGCCGGTCGGGACGTAGCGGCGGGGGAAGTGGTGGAGCAGGTCGCCCACCGTGCGCAGGCCGAGACCGTCGGTGAACTTCTTGGCCTTGGCCTGCTTGGTCTGGGCGCCCAGCACCGTGGCGACGGGCGAGTCGAGGTCGATCATCAGCAGCTCACTCCACGGACATCAGGAGCGGATAACGGTCCTGCCCCCCGTCGTACACCACGACGTCGACATGGGGGTGGCGGTCGGCGACGTACTGCTCGCAGCGGTCGACCAGCCCGTCGGAGTCGGCACCGCCGACCAGTGTCACCAGCTCGCCACCGCCGCCGAGCAGCCGCTCGAGCACCTCCGTGGCGACCGCGACGAGGTCGTCGCCCACGAGGGCGAAGTCGCCGGCGACCACGCCGAGGACGTCACCGGGCTCACAGGGGCCCGCCATCGTCATCGCCTTCTTGGCGGCGACGGTCACCGCGCCGTGCCTGGTGTGGCGCGCGGTGGCCGTCATCTCGAGGACGTCGGCGTCGAAGGTGCGGGCCGGCTCGTGGACCGCGAGAGCAGCCAGCCCCTGCACCTGGGCCTCGGTGGGGATCACCGCGACCCGGATGGTGTGGTCCTCCTCCGCGGTGCGGGCCGCGACCTGCGCGACGCGCACGGAGTCGGGGTCGTTGGGGAGGACGACGACCTCGGCAGCGCCCGAGGACTCGATCGCCTCGAGCAGCATGCCGGTCGACGGGCGCCGACCGGGGGCGCCCTCGATCACGACGGCCCCGGCGTCGGCGAAGAGCCGCGCCAGCCCGGGGCCGGCGGCGACGGAGACGATCCGGCGCCCGGTGCGATGGTGGGTCTGCACGCGCTGCGCCGCCGCCTCGACCTGCTCGGCGAAGTGGGTGACCCGGATCCGATGGGGCCGCCCGGCGACGATCCCGGCCTCGACCGCGGCGCCCACGTCGTCGACGTGGACGTGGACGTTCCACAGACCCTCGCCACCGACCACCACGAGCGAGTCGCCGAGCGGCGCCAGGGCCGCACGCAGGGGGTTGATCGCGTCGTCCTCGGCGTCGAGGAGGTACATCACCTCGTAGGCCGGACCGTCCTCGTGGAGATCGCCGACCGCTGCCACGGGGATCGCGTGCTGGCCCAGCGGACGGTGGCCGCGGATGCGACGGCGCCCGGTGAGCACGGTCTCGGCGGCGTCGAGGATCACGCTCAGTCCCCGCCCGCCGGCGTCGACCACCCCGGCGGCCCGGAGCTGCTCGAGCTGCTCGGGCGTGTGGAGGAGTGCCTCCCGGGCCGCCTCGGCTGCTGCGGAGAAGACGTCGCGAGCTCGCGCCCGCTCGTCACCGGCTCGTCGTACGGCGGCGAAGGAGGCGGCGCGGGCCACGGTCAGGATCGTGCCCTCGACCGGCGTACCGACCGCGGCGTAGCTGGCGTCGGTCGCCTCGGTCATCGCCTCGGCCATGACGACGGCGTTGCGCTCACCTGGTGTGGCGCGAGCGATCCGCGCGACCAGTGCGCCCAGGAGCTGGCTGAGGATGACCCCGCTGTTGCCCCGGGCGCCGAGCAGGGCCCCGCGCCGGAACGCCGCCAGCGCCGGGCCGATCCCGGCACTCCCTGCGTCGAGGAAGGCGTCGCGGGCGGCGCTCATCGTGAGGTACATGTTGGTGCCGGTGTCGCCGTCGGGCACCGGGAAGACGTTGAGGGCGTCGATCTCCTCGCGGGCCTCGGCCAGGGCGTCGACTGCTTCGTCGACGAAGCGCCGGACGACTGCGAGCTCGAGGCCGCCGCCGGTGGGTGCTTCCATGGCCTGGCCGTGCTCCTCGGGCTCGTGGGACTGGGTGGGGTGCTGGTCGCCCGGGCCGCCGGGCGGCTGTCAGAGTAGTCGTCCGCCACCCGCTGATTCGTGCGTGCACGGGTCGGTCGGATAATCTGATGCGGTTGCCCGCTCCGCGCGGGCCCGTTCCACCCTCGACTTCCCTCGATTCTGCAGGAGTAACCGTGGCTGCCGTGTGCGACATCTGCGCCAAGAAGCCGACGTTCGGCAACAACCGTCCGTGGTCGAAGAAGATCACGAAGCGTCGCTTCAACCCCAACATCCAGCGCGTCCACGCCAAGGTCGACGGCACGAGCAAGCGGATGAACGTCTGCACCAAGTGCATCAAGGCCGGCAAGGTCACCCGCTGACCCGCTGACCGTCTGCTGAAGCCCCGGGCCGGGTGGTCCGGGGCTTCCTGCTTCTCCGGGGTCGCATCAGGCCCGCAGCAGGGCCGCATCAGGAGACGAACGACGCTCAGAAGTGCGACCAGCCGGCCGGGCCGTCGTACGGCGCGCCGTCGACGGTGACGCCCTTGCCCTCGGTCACCGACCCGATCACCAGCCACCCCTCGGGCACGGTTCCTTCGGGGAACGTCGCGAGCAGGGCGTGGTCGTCGCCCCCGCCGAGCAGGAACTGCAGGGGGTCGGCTCCGGTGGCCGCAGCCACGGCCTGCAGAGGCTCCGGCACCTCGAACGCGTCACGGCGTACGTCGATCGCGACTGCCGATGCGTCGGCGACATGTCCGGCGTCGGCCAGCAGCCCGTCGGAGACGTCGATCATTGCGCTGGCACCCGCGGCTGCGGCGACGGGCCCTGCGTCGTAGGGCGGCTCGGGTCGCCGGTAGGCCTCGACCAGCACCCGCGGGGAGCGGAACCCGCGCCCGAGGACGGTGAGCCCGGCTGCGGCCCAGCCCTGGCGTCCGCACAGCGCGAGGACGTCTCCCGGCTCGGCGCCCGAGCGCAGGACCGGCGACGTCGTGCAGGCCCCGAGCACGGTCACCGCGATCACGATCTGGTCGGCCGACGCGAGGTCGCCGCCGACCACGCTGGCCCCCACCAGGGCGCACTCCTCGGCGAAGCCCTGGGCGAAGTCGAGCGCCCACTGCGCCGGCAGGTCGCGCGGCGCGGCGAGCCCGATGGTGAGCGAGTGTGCGCGGCCACCCATCGCGTTGACGTCGGACAGGTTGGCCGCCGCGGCCCGGTGACCGATGTCGATGGCCGAGGCCCAGTCACGGCGGAAGTGACGACCCTCGACGAGCACGTCGGTCGAGACCACGACATGCCCGTTGCGGATGCGCAGGACAGCCGCGTCGTCGCCGGGGCCGACCAGCACGTGCTCGCCCTGGGGGAAGAGCGCCGTCAGCGCGTCGATGAGGGGGAACTCGCCCGCGTCGGACAGGCTCGCGTCACCGGGGAGGTCCATGGGCCCATCCCACCAGATGGCCGCTGCCGTGCGCGCGCCGTACCGCTCCGGACCGGCCTGTCGGGGCGCTGCTACCTCGCGGTAGGTTGGGCGCGCAGAGGCACCCCGAGCCCCCACCGACTACTCGGAGGAGACAGACCATGGTCGTCCAGGCGTACATCCTCATCCAGACCGACGTGGGCAAGGCCGCCGAGGTGGCACGCGCCATCGCCCAGATCAAGGGCGTGACCCTGGCCGAGGACGTCACAGGCCCCTACGACGTGATCGTGCGCGCCGAGGCCCGCAACGTCGACGAGCTCGGCAAGCTGGTCGTGTCGAAGGTGCAGAACCTCGACGGCATCACCCGCACCCTGACCTGCCCGGTCGTCCACATCTGAACGCTCACGACTTGCCTCTTCTCCGCCCGCGCCCCCGGCCCACGGCCCGGGGCGCGCGTGTGTGTGCGCTGCTCCTCGTGGTCGGGCTGGCCGCAGCGGCCTGCGGCAAGGAACCGGTCACGATCCCCACGCTGCGGCTCTCGGTCGCCGACCAGACGGCCTGCAGCCACGTGACCGACGCCCTTCCCGGCTCGGTCGCCGGGCAGGACCGCCGCCACACCCAGCCCGCCGAGGCGCTCGGCGGCGCGTGGGGCGACCCCCCGATCGTCCTGGAGTGCGGCGTCGGCGTGCCCGCCGGCCTCACCCGGACGTCGGGGTGCCAGGAGGCCGACGGGGTCGGGTGGTTCGTGCCCGACAGCCAGATCGCCGACCAGTCCGCCGACGTGGTGATGGCCACCGCCGGCTACCGGCCGGTGCTGCAGGTGACGATCCCCGCGTCGTACCGCCCCAACGGCGTCGCCGCCGCGATGGTCGAGCTCGCGCCCGTCGTGAAGAAGTACACGACGCTCGTGCGCCCCTGTCACTGAGTGGTCAGCCCGCTGGGCGGTCACCCCACTGGGCGGTCAACGGAGTCCCGTCGTACGACGTAGGGCCAGCTGGATGAGCCGGTCGACGAGGGCGGGGTAGTCGACCCCGGTCGCGGCCCACATCCGCGGGTACATAGACGTCGCGGTGAAGCCGGGCATCGTGTTGATCTCGTTGAGCACCAGGGACCCGTCGGGGAGCAGGAAGAAGTCGACCCGGGCCAGGCCTTCGCAGCCGAGTGCGGTGAAGGCACGGGCCGCCATCTCGCGGAGCTCGGTGGCGGTCTCGTCGGAGACGTCGGCCGGCACGTCGAGCTCGGTGTGCTCCTCGGGGAGGTACTTGGCCGCGAAGTCGTAGAACTCGTGCTCGCCGCTGATCCGGATCTCGGCCGGGACGCTGGTCTCCGGGGTGCCGTCGAGCGCCTCGAGCACGCCGCACTCGATCTCGCGGGCACCGATCGCCGCCTGCTCGACCAGGGCCCGGGGGTCGTGGCGGTGGGCCTCCTCGATCGCAGCGGCGAGCTCGGAGGGGTCGTGGGCCTTGCTGATGCCCATGCTGGACCCGGCCCGGGACGGCTTCACGAACAGCTGGTAGCCGAGGTCGGCGACCCGGTGGCGCACGCCGTCGGGGTCGCGGTACCACTCGCGGGCGGTCACCGTGACCGAGGGCATCACCGGCAGACCGGCGTCGCGCAGCACGATCTTGGCGTAGGCCTTGTCCATGCCGAGGGCGCTGGCCAGCACGCCGGCGCCGACGTAGCGGACGCCGGCCATCTCGAACATGCCCTGGATCGTGCCGTCCTCGCCCCAGGGGCCGTGCAGCAGCGGGAAGACGACGTCGACCTCGCCGAGCGTCTGCGGAGGCTGAGAGGCCTGGTGCACGACCAGGTCGGTGGCGTCGGCGTCGCGGAGCAGGGTGACCGAGGCGCGGTCGCCGTCGACGGCGGGCAGCTCGCCGGGGCCCTTGATCCGGAGCCGCTCGGTGTCACCCGACTCGAGCACCCAGCGGCCGTCGGGTGCGATGCCGACCGGGATGACGTCGTACTGGTCGTGGTCGATCGCGTCGAGCACGCTGCCGGCGGTGACGCAGCTGATCGCGTGCTCGCTGGAGCGGCCACCGAAGACGATCGCGACGCGGGGCTTCCTGGGCTCGCTGGGGGGCTCGGTCATCGGCTCGACCCTACCGGGGCGCGGGCCGGTGCCCGGCGCACCCGCCGTACGCTCACGGGCATGTCGGAGCACACCCCTCCCGCTTATTCCCCTGCATGGTCGCCGGCCACCACGGCCGTGACCGCCGGCCGCCCCCCGCACGAGCCGGACGCGCCCCTGAACAGCCCGATCACGATGGCCTCGACGTACGTCGCGACCGGCGGCCTGGAGTACGGCCGCTACGGCAACCCGACGTGGACCGCGTTCGAGGACGCGCTCGGAGCTCTCGAGGGCGGCCGCTGCCTGGCCTTCTCGTCGGGGCTCGCGGCCGTCTCGACCGTGCTCGACCTGGTGGGGCAGGACTCGACCGTCGTGGCCCCACGGCATGCCTACAACGGCACGGTCATGCAGCTGGCCGACCTCGAGGCGCGCGGCCGGGTGAAGGCTCGACTGGTCGACGTCGCCGACACCGCCGAGGTGGTGGCGGCCTGTGAGGATGCCGCCCTGGTGTGGCTGGAGTCGCCGACCAACCCGGCCCTCGAGATCGCCGACATCGCCACCATCGCAGCCGCCGCCCACGAGGCCGGCGCCTACGTCGTCGTGGACAACACCTTCGCCACTCCCCTGCGTCAGCGGCCGCTCACGACCGGCGCCGACCTCGTCGTCCACTCGGTCACCAAGCTGATCTCGGGCCACTCCGACGCGTTGATGGGCGCGGTGGTGACCGCCGACGACCAGCTGTACGGCGTGCTGAAGGGGCGCCGAGACCTGGTCGGCGCGATCCCCGGCACGTTGGAGTCGTGGCTGGCCCTGCGCGGCCTGCGCACCCTCCACGTGCGTCTCGACCGGGCGGAGGGCAACGCGCGGACCCTGGCCACGCGGCTGGCCGACCACCCCGCGCTGGCCGAGGTGCGCTACCCCGGCTTCGGCACGATCGTCTCGATCGTCGCCGCCGGGGGTGCGGACGCCGCCGACCTGCTGACCCGGTCGACATCGCTGTGGGTGCACGCCACGTCGCTCGGCGGGGTCGAGTCGTCGTTCGAACGCCGCCGGAGGTGGAAGTCCGAGCCCTCCACGATCCCCGAGGGCCTGGTCCGGCTCAGTGTGGGCATCGAGGACGTCGAGGATCTCTGGAGCGACCTCTCCCAGGCCCTCGACGCCACCACCGGCTGAGGAGATCGCTCTGCCACCGGTCGGGTCCGCGCGGTTTCGAGACGGCGCCGGCGCGCCTCCTCAACCAGCGGGCACCCGCCTCCCACCTCCGGTTGAGGAGATCGCTCTGCGACCGTCTCGAAACCCGGTGACGGTGTCTGGGGCCCCAGCGACGGCCATCGGGTTTCTGGACGGCCTCAGTCCGTCTCGGCCTTTGTCTCCCGGGCGATGAAGGCTTCCATCATCTGGGGGGCGGTCATCCGGCCGGCGACGACCGCTTCGACGTGGTGGGCGATCGGGGCGTCGACCCCGACCTTCTCGGCGAGGGCCAGCAGCGACGAGCACGACTTGGCACCCTCGGCGACCTGACGCGTGGACGCGACGATCTCGGCGGTGGTCATGCCGAGGCCGAGCTTCTCGCCGAAGGTGCGGTTGCGCGACAACGGCGAGGAGCAGGTGGCCACGAGGTCGCCGAGGCCGGCCAGCCCCATCAGGGTCAAGGGGTTCGCACCCATCGCCATCGCCAGCCGCGCGGTCTCGGCCAGGCCGCGGGTGATCACCGATGCCGTGGTGTTGTCGCCGAAGCCGAGCCCGACGGCCATGCCGACCGAGAGGGCGACGACGTTCTTGTAGGCACCGCCGAGCTCGCAGCCGACGACGTCGACGCTCGTGTAGGGGCGGAACGACGGCGAGTGCACGAGGTCCTGCAGCCGGCGGGCGACGTCCTCGTCGGTGCACGCCACGACGGACGCTGCCGGCTCGCGCTGGGCGATCTCGTGCGACAGGTTGGGCCCGCTCACCACGGCGACCCGCGACGAAGGTGCTGCGGTGACCTCGGCGATCACCTCGCTCATCCGCTTCAGGCTGCCGAGCTCCACGCCCTTCATCAGCGAGACCATCACCGCCGACGACGGGATGTAGGGCGCCCACGCCTCGAGGTTGGGCCGGAAGGTCTGCGACGGGACCGCGAACACGACGACGTCCGCCCCGTCGAGCGCCTTCTCGGTGTCGTGCGTCGCGACGACGGTCGGCGGCAGCTCCACGCCGGGCAGGTAGTCGGTGTTCTCGCGACGCCGGTTGATGGTGTCGCACACCTCCTCCCGGCGGGCCCAGAGGGTGACGTCGTTGCCGGCATCGGCGAGCACGAGGGAGAACGCCGTCCCCCAGGAGCCCGCTCCCAGCACCGAGATCCGGGTCATGAGGACTTCCGCGGGTCACCGGTCTCGCGCACCCCGGCCTTGCGTGGGTCGAACCGCTCGGCCGGCGGCTCCTCGTGGCGCAGGTCGGCGACCAAGGCGGTGAGCGCGTCCATGATCCGCCGGGTCGCTTCGTTGATGACGTCGTTGCTGTGCCCCTTCGCACGCAGGTCGTCGAGGGGCACCGGGTCGCCCACCTTCATCGTGATCTGGGTGCGGGGGAAGAGGTGGGGCCGCTTGGCGTAGGGGTAGAGCAGGTCGTGGGCTCCCCACTGGCCCACCGGGACCACCGGGCAGCCGGTCGCGAGGGCGATCCGCGCAGCGCCGGTCTTGCCCTGCATCGGCCACAGGTCGGGGTCACGGGTCAACGTTCCCTCGGGGTAGACCACGACACACTCCCCCGCCTCGACTGCCGCGACCGCGGCGTCGAAGGCACCCTTGGCGTTCTTGCTCAGGCGTTCGACCGGGATCTGGCCTGCGCCGCGCAGGAAGTAGCCGAGGACCTTGTTCTTGAACAGGCCCGACTTGGCCAGGTAGCGCGGCTTGCGGCCGTGGTCGTAGACGATGTGGGCCGCGGTCAGCGGATCGATGTGGGAGACGTGGTTGAGCACCAGGATGCAGCCGCCGGTCGCCTGGATCTTCTCGCCGTCGATCCAGGTGTGCTTGGTGGTGGCGAGCAGCGTCGGCTTCAGGATCGGGACGGCGATGTTGAACGCCCACCCTCGCTTCTCCTGGAGTGGTCGCACCGGTCGCACCGCCACGTGCGTCCCTCCCTCACCTCGGTCTGTGGCCGGCACCTGCGCCGGACGCGGGTCAGGCTACTCGGTCACGCTCGCGATCCGCGGCCTGACAGGATCGTCTCGATGACCTCCCCCGCCTTCGTGGTGCTGCTCCCCGTGAAGCCTCCGGCACGCGGCAAGTCGCGCCTCACTGTCGACCCGGTACGACGCCGCCGGCTCGCTGCCGCCTTCGCCCTCGACACTGCTCGCGCCTGCCTCTCCGCGAGCTCTGTCGTGGCCGTGCTGGCGGTCACCGACGACGCCGGTTTCGCGACGGAGCTGCGGGCCGCCGGCTGCGAGACGATCCCCGACGGGGTGGCCGAGGACCTCAATGAGTCGCTCCGACAGGCCGCTGCCGAGGCTGCCCGTCGTTGGCCCGAGGCGACCCCGGTCGCCCTGTGCGCCGACCTGCCGGCCCTGTCGTCGACCGACCTCGACACCGCCCTCGCCGGCGTGGCCGCATCGGCCCGGGCGGCGTTCGTCGCCGACCACGACGGGGTCGGCACGACCCTCTACAGTGCGCCGTACGACGAGTTCTCGCCGTCGTTCGGCCACGGCTCGCGGGCTGCGCACCTGGCCGGCGGTGCCGTCGAGATCGAGGGAAATCTGCTCACCCTGCGCCAGGACGTCGACGACTCCGCAGCCCTCACCGCAGCCGAGACACTCGGGCTCGGTGCCCACACCAGGCTCGCACTGACCTGATCGGGCGCCGGCATGACGCCGGCATGACGAAGGGGGCCACCTCGCGGTGACCCCCTTCGCGGATGGAGCTCAGGACTTCTTGGCGGCCCTCTTGGCCGGAGCCTTCTTGGCCGGAGCCTTCTTCGCAGGCGCCTTCTTGGCGGTGGTCTTCGCCGCCGTCTTCTTGGCCGGTGCCGCCTTCTTCGCCGGTGCCTTCTTGGCGACGGTCTTCTTGGCCGGTGCCTTCTTGGCCGGTGCCGCCTTCTTGGCGGGCGCGGCCTTCTTCGCCGGAGCCTTGGTGGCGGTCGCCTTCTTGGCAGGCGCGGCCTTCTTCGCCGTCGCCTTCTTCGCCGGCGCGGTCGCCTTCTTGGCGGCCGCCGTCGACGCGGCGATCGTCAGCTTCGGCAGCTTCTTCGCGCCGGAGACGACGTTCTTCAGATCGGCACCCGCGGTGAACTTCGGGACGGCCGTCTTCTTGGCCTTGATGCGAGCCCCGGTCTGGGGGTTGCGCACCCAACGCGCCTCGCGCACGCGCTTCTCGAACGACCCGAAGCCGGTGATCGCGACCTTCTCGCCCTTCGCCACCTCACGGGTGATCGTGTCCAGGACGGACTCCAGGGCGTGCTGGGCCTGCTTGCGGTTCCCCTCGTAACGCGCAGCCAGCGCGTCGATGAGCTGAGACTTGTTCACGGCTTCCCTTCCAACGAACGTGGCCGGATGTGTCTCCGGCGGACTTGCCGAGAACGCTAGGTACTCAGCGCGCAGGCCACAATCACCACGCGCGGTTTGTTCAAAGGTTTTTTCACACACAATCCCGCTCAACCAAGCCTGTTCCGCACGTCTGAGGCCCCTCCTCGTAGCTGAGGTACGCCGCGCGACCGGACCCCGAGAGCCCCAGAACCCCTTGTTCTACTGGGTTTTGACGGACGTCATACGATTCGCGGCCTACTGCCCACAGCTCGTATGACGTCCCATCGGGCTCAGAGAGTGGCCGGCTTCCAGCTCGGGCGCGTGGCCTCGTACGTCGCGATCTCACCCTCGTGGGCGAGGGTCAGCGAGATGTCGTCGAGGCCCTCGAGCAGCCGCCAGCGCGTGTAGTCGTCGATGTCGAAGGAGTCTTCGACGGCTTCGGGACCCGTGCCGGCACGGACCGTACGGTCGCGGAGGTCGACGGTGACCGTCGTGCCGGGCTCGGCCTCGAGCCACTCCCAGATCCGCAGGACGACCTTGTCGTCGACCTGTGCGACGAGCAGCCCGGCCTTGCCGGCGTTGCCCCGGAAGATGTCGCCGAAACGAGGCGAGATGACCGCCTTGAACCCGTAGTTCTGTAGGGCCCAGACGG
>JAHEXO010000378.1 GCA_023252065.1 Nocardioides sp.
ATCGGCAATGACACCGTCGGGCGACTCGAGGTCGGTGCGATCGGGCTCGGCCTGATGACCTTCGACCAGACCGGCCCGCAACCCCGCCCCCAGCTCGCGGAGACCGTCCTGGCGGCTCTCGACGCCGGCGTGACGTTCTTCGACACCGCTGACGCCTACGGCCCGGGTGAGCAGCTCGGAGCCGACGCCCAAGGAGAGAACGAGCGCCTGATCGTCTCGCTCCTCGACGAGCTCGGGGTCCGTGACCGCGTGGTGCTCGCCACCAAGGGGGGCCACGTGCGCACCCAGGGAGGCGGCTGGGCCGAGGACAGCACGCGCTCCCACCTGCAGCGAGCGGTCGACGACAGCCTGCAGCGACTGGGCGTCGAGCAGCTGACGTTGTGGCAGCACCACCGCCCGGACCCGAGCGTCGACTACGAGGGCGTGCTGGAGACGCTTCGCGACATCGCCGAGTCGGGCAAGGTCGAGATGATCGGGTTGTCCAACGTCGACGAGGACCAGATCAGGGCGGGACACAAGGTGCTGGGTGACCGGCTGGTCAGCGTCCAGAACCAGTTCTCCCCGAGGTTCCGCAGCAGCCGTGCCGAGATCGACGTCTGTGAGGAGCTCGGCCTGGCGTTCCTCCCGTGGAGCCCGCTGGGAGGACTGAGCAACGCCAAGCAGCTGGCCGAGGAGCATCCGGCGTTCGCCCAGGTCGCCGAGGAGCGTGGGATCAGCCCTCAGCAGGTGGCCCTGGCCTGGGAGCTGGCCCAGTCACCGATCGTCATCCCGATCCCCGGCGCCAAGCGTCCGGAGTCCGTCCGAGACTCGGCGGCCGCGGCGGCGCTCGACCTCACCCATGAGGAGCTGGCGCGCCTCGACGCGCAGTAGTGCCGGGCCCCGTCTACGGCCCCGTCATCACGACGGCACACGCGAGCAGGGCCCCATCCGGACACCAGGGCAGCAAGGCCCTAGCGGGTTCCTACCAGCGCTGCGGGTCGAGGAGCTGACCCCAGCCGGGCGCCTGCACGTTGTAGAGCCGCAGCGAGCCCGCCTCCCCCTCGCCGAAGAACGACACGACGCTGACCGACGCCGTCGACAGCTCCATCCGGAACACCGAGGCGAGCGGTGCGTCGACAGCGTGCGAGACGAGCGTCTTGATCGGCGTGACGTGGCTGACCACGATCACCGTCTTCCCGGCATACGCCGTCAGGAGGCGGCGCAGTCCGGCCAACACCCGGCCGCGCACCTCGCTGAACGACTCACCGCCCTGCGGCGCTACGTCGACCGAGCCCATCCAGGCGGAGAGCTCGTCGGGCCACTTCTCGCCGACCTCGGTGAAGGTCAGCCCGTCCCACACCCCGAACTCCATCTCCGCGAAGCCCGGCTCCTCCACGACGACGAGCCCGAGCCGTTCGGCGACGATCTCGGCGGACTCGCGGGTGCGGCGCACCGGGGACGCGACCACGACCTCGACGGCTTCGGCCAGGGGTGCGAGCCAGTCGGCGACCTCGCGCACCTGCGCGCGGCCCTCGTCGGTGAGCCCAGGGTTGCTGCTGGCCAGACCTCCGGAGAAGCGCTTGTCGGCGGTGTGGGAGGTCGCTCCGTGCCGGACGAGCACCAACGTGGTGACCGGTCCGGCCGGCGGGCCCCACCCACGGACGGCCGGAGTCCCGGAGGGCGTCTCGGCCGGGCTCTCGAGCTCCTCCACCAGCGAGTCGGGCGTGTGGATCGTGGCGCCCGAGCGCAGCCCGTCGAGGGCCTCGTTGGCGAGCCGGTCGGCATGCTTGTTCTGCTCACGCGGCACCCACGTGTACGTCGTCCCGAACGGCGCCAGCCGGTTGGCCTCGAGGGCCAGCGGCCGCATGTCGGGGTGCTTGATCTTCCAGGTGCCGCTCATCTGCTCGACCACGAGCTTGGAGTCCATCCTCACCTCGATGTCGGCCCCCGGAGCGACCTCGGCCGCCAGGGTGAGCCCGGCGATCAGGCCGCGGTACTCCGCGACGTTGTTGCTCGCCGTGCCGATGGTGGTGCCCTCCTCGGCGAGCACCCGGCCGGTGTCGGCGTCCTTGACCAGCGCGCCGTACGCCGCGGGGCCGGGGTTGCCGCGGGACCCGCCGTCGGCCTCGACGATGACCCGTCGGATCTCGGACAACGTGCTAGAGACCGCTCTCTGCGGTGCGGACCAGGATGCGGCTGCAGTCGTCACAGCGGATCACGTCGTCCGCGGGAGCCTGACGGATCGTGGCGAGCTCGGCGTGGTCGAGGTCGAGGTTGCACCCCTCGCAGCGCCGGGCCCGGAGCAGCGCGGCGCCGACGCCGCCCTTGCTCTCGCGCAGCCGCGCGTAGAGCGCGAGCAGGTCGGCGGGCAGCTCGGCGGCCATCGGGCCGCGGTCGGCGTCGAGACCCGACAGCGCCTGGTCTATCTCGGCGAGCCTGGCATCGCGGGCGGCGGTCACCTCGGCGATCTGCGCGTCGAGGTCGGCGAGCTCCTGAGAGAGGGCGTCGAGGCCGGTCTGTGCCTCCTCGAGTCGCTCCATCACCTCGATCTCGTCGTCCTCGAGCGAGGAGATGCGGCGGGTCAGCGACACCATCTCCTCCTGCATCCGCTGCAGGTCCTTGGGGTTGCTGATCAGCCCCTGGTCCATGCGCTGCTGGTCGCGCTCGCGCCGGGCCTTGACCGACTCGACGTCGGCGTCGACCTTCTTCTGCTCGATGGTCAGGTCGTCGACCGCGATCCGCGCGTCCTGCGCCTGGCCGTCGGCCTTGGCGCGCGCCTCCGTCAGGTCTGCGAGCCGCGCGATCTCGGGCAGGGTACGACGCCGGTGACGCAGCTGGTCGGCTCGCGCATCCAGGTCCTGCAGGTCGAGCAGCCGGACCTGGGCTGACGGGTCGGCCTTCACGCGTGCTCCTCAGCGACGGGGTTCATGACTCACGGGCCTGCCACACGTCTGTGCACAGCGTGCTGACCCGGACCTCCACCGTATCGCCCAGGTGCTCAAGCAGCCGCGCCGCCAGGGGTTCGAGCCAGGTCCACTCCGCGGCCCAGTGGGAGACGTCGAGCAGAGCGGGTCCGCCCTTCTCGAGGAACTCCCCTGCCACGTGGTGCCGCAGGTCGCTGGTCACGTAGACGTCGGCCTCGCAGCGCAGCGCCTCGTCGAGCAGGAAGTCGCCCGCTCCCCCGCACACCGCCACCCGTCGTACCACGCGCTCGGGATCGCCGCCGACCAGGACGCCGCGCGCGGTCGGCGGCAGGCGTCGGGCCACCTGGCCGGCGAAGGCGCCCAGGGTGGTCTCGTCGACGTCACCGACCCGACCGGCACCGGTCGGAGCGGTCGCGGAGTCGGCCAGCTCGATCACGTCGAAGGCCACCTCCTCGTAGGAGTGGGCGGCCAGCATCGCCTTCACGACCTGCGACCGGATCGCCCGAGGTGCCACGACCTCGAGGCGCACCTCCTCGGTCACCTCGTGCTCCCCCACCGTCCCCACGGCGGGGTGGGCACCCTCGCGCGGGCGGAACCGGCCCTCGCCGGTCACGGCGTAGGAGACGGTGTCGTAGTCCCCGACGACGCCGGCGCCCGCGCGGTGCAGCGCCTCGCGCACCACCTCGGCGTCCGAGGTCGGGGTGAACACGACGATCTTGTCCAGC
>JAHEXO010000379.1 GCA_023252065.1 Nocardioides sp.
ACGCGCCCACGCCGGGACCGGCTGGCCCGTCGTACCGAGATCCTCCATGCGCCGAGCGTGAACGTCCGCTGCTCGGAGTGCCGGGTCTAAGCGAGCACCTGGGGATGGAGGGGGACGCGGGCGCGGCTGTGAATGGTGGGCGGGCCCCGCCGACCACTAACTGGCATACAGACCGGAGTTTCAGAGCACCCGGAATGACGGTCTCTATGCCAGTTAGTTCAGGCGCCCCCACCCGACCGCGGGGCGGGGAGGGGGTCGCAGCGAGGCCCGCCCGGACGGATCCGGGCGGGCCTGCGGTTGCTGCTGAGTGCGCTGACTGCTGAGTGCGCTGAGTGCGAGTGCGCGGTCAGGCCGGGATGACGTTGAGCGCCACGGTGGCGGACACGTCGTCGTGGAGCCGGACCGACACCGAGTGGGACCCGAGGGTCTTGATCGGGTTGGCCAGCGCGATGGTGCGGCGGTCGACCTCTTCCCCGGCGACCTCGGCGAGGGCGCCGGCGATCTCGGTGGTGGTGACGGCACCGAACAGGCGCCCCTTGGCGCCCGCCTTGACCTTCACGTCGACCGGGCCCGACTCGAGCTTGGCCTTGATCGCGTCGGCGTGCTCGGTGTCACGGACCGCCTTGGAGGCGCGCGAACGCTGCAGGGCCTCCACGGTCTTCTCGCCACCGCGGGTCCAACGGACCGCGGCACCGCGGGGAAGGAGGTAGTTACGGCCGTAGCCGTCCTTGACCTCCACGACGTCGCCGGGGCCACCGAGGCCGGTGACCTCCTGGGTCAGGATGATCTTCATGCTCATGCCTCCCGTCAGCGGCCGGTCGAGGTGTAGGGCAGGAGGGCGAGCTCGCGTGCGTTCTTCACCGCGATGGCCACGTCGCGCTGGTGCTGGACGCAGTTGCCGGTGACCCGACGCGCGCGGATCTTGCCGCGGTCGGAGATGAACTTGCGGAGCAGCGTGGTGTCCTTGTAGTCGACACCGGTCGCCTTCTCCTTGCAGAACTGGCAAACCTTCTTCTTCGGCTTGCGCATCACTGCCTTGGCCATTGTGGTGCTCTCTTTCGTCGAGCCCGGCTCGCGCCGGAATGGTGGGCTTGGACTGGGTATTCAGTTGTACGCCGCTGGGTCGCGGCCGGCGCGGCCCGCGGCGACCGGCGCCGTCGGTCAGGACCGGATCAGAACGGCGGCTCGTCCGAGCTGACTCCCGGGGTGGCCCACGGGTCGTTGGCCGGAGCGCCGCCGGCGGCAGGGGCGCCGCCGCCCTGCGCGGGAGCCGGGGTGGCCCACGGGTCGTCGGCGGGTGCACCGCCGCCGCCCTGCTGCCCACCGCCGTACGACGAGCCGCCCTGCCGCTGCGTGCGCGTCACCTTGGCGGTGGCATAGCGCAGCGACGGGCCGACCTCGTCGACCTGGATCTCGAAGACGGTGCGCTTCTCGCCCTCACGCGTCTCGTACTGACGCGAGCGCAGGTTGCCCTGCACCACGACTCGCATTCCCTTGGTGAGGGACTCCGCGACGTTCTCCGCGGCCTGGCGCCACACCGAGCAGGAGAGGAACAGCGCGTCGCCGTCCTTCCACTCGTTGGTCTGGCGGTCGAAGGTGCGCGGCGTCGAGGCGATCCGGAAGTTGGCCACCGCGGCCCCCGAGGGCGTGAAGCGGAGCTCGGGGTCGTCGACCAGGTTGCCGACCACGGTGATCTGGGTGTCGCCTGCCATGGTGTGAGTCTCCTCGTGAGGTGAGTACGCGATGACGCTCATCGTGGCCGCTGGCACCGACAGGCGCCAGCAGGGATCCACAAGGAGGTCAGTGGGCGTCGGGACGCAGGACCTTCGTGCGCAGCACGGAGTCGTTGAGACCCAGCTGGCGGTCGAGCTCCTTGACGGTGGCGGGCTCCGCGGTCAGGTTGATGACGGCGTAGATGCCCTCGGCCTGCTTCTTGATCTCGTAGGCCAGGCGACGCCGGCCCCACACGTCGACGGACTCGATGCTGCCGCCGTCCTTGCGGATGACGTTGAGGTACTTGTCGAGCGACGGCTCGACCGTACGCTCCTCGAGACTCGGGTCGAGGATGACCATCACTTCATAGGCACGCACAGCGGTCTCCACCTCCTCTGGACTAGAGCGGCCACGGACTCTCCGTGGCAGGAGGGCTTTGCGTTGTCCGGCGTACGACGCGGGTCGGCCGCCGGGGAGGTCCGGGGCACTGCCCAGGACAACCGGGTCAGGCTAGCAGCGCTCTCCACAGGCGGCCCAATCACGACCGCGCCCCGACGGACGCCCGTCCTAGGGTCCGGCGATGCACCTCCTCGTCGCCCGCCGCTTCCTCCTCCGCGAGATGGTGGGCACCGGCTCCACCGGTCCGGTACGGCGCGCCTGGGACCTCCGCGACCGCCGCCAGGTCGTCGTCAAGCGAGGTGGCGCCGGACCTGACCTCGACCACCCGCACCTCCTGCCCGGCAGACGCGTCGGCGACCTGGTCGTGCTCCCGCTGGTCCGCGGGGGCAGCGCCGAGCAGCTGCTGGCGTCCCGGGGCATCCTCCCCGCTGAGCGCGTCGCCGGCCTTCTCGACCAGCTGCTCGAGGCCCTCTCGGCGCTCCACGAGGCCGGCTGGGTGCACGGCGACGTCAAGCCGGGCAACCTCCTGCTCGAGCCCACCGAGGCCGGTCCGCCACACCTCTGGCTGGCCGACCTCGGCTCGGCCCGCAGGATCGGTGCGCCCGGCCCACCCGACGGCACCGCGGGCTACGTCGCGCCCGAGGCCCGCGCGGGAGCACCGGCACACCCGCGGGCCGACCTCTTCGCCGCCGGCGTGACCGCCGCCGAGCTGCTCACCGGGCGGCCGCCACGCCGACCCGACGACCTCCCGCGCGGTCGGCTGCGTCCGCTGCTCACCGCCCTCATCGCGGTAGACCCGGACCGGCGACCCGAGTCCGCGAGCAAGGCCCGCGCCCTGCTCGAGGTCGGAGCCGCTCAGAGGCCGTAGACCCGACGCGCGTTCTCCCGGGCCACCAGGTCGGCGATCCGCACGGCGTCCCCGTCGGTCGCGTCGCCCGCCTCGACCAGGTCACCGAGCACCGCTTCCAACGACCGGCGGAACAGCACCGCACCGAGGAGGTAGAGCTCGGCGAGGCCGTAGGCGTCGGTGGAGAACAGCAGCTTGCCGAACGGCGCCATCTCCAGCGTCTCGCGCAGCACCCCGGCCGCGAAGGCCCCCGTGTTGTGGGTCGTCAGCCCGAGGTCGAGGAAGACGTGGTCGTAGACCTGGGCCAGGTACGCCGCCGCTCGGTGGTAGGGCCAGGTGTGCAGCAGCAGCACCGGTGTGCCGCGCTCCCGTGTGGCCCGCAGAAAGGGCGTCAGCCGCAGGGGGTCGGAAGCGGCCAGGTCGAGGTCGGCGTCGCCGTACCCGGTGTGCACCTGCAGGGGCAGCCCCACCTCGACCGCCGTGTGGGCCAGCCAGGCGCTGAGCACCGGATGGGCCAGCCGGGCCGGGTCGGTGTCGGCGAGCGAGGCGACGAAGGCGTCGTCGGAGGGCTTGTCGGCGGGGAGGTCGAGCCCGACGCGGTACGCCGCGATGCTCTTGGCCGCGATCGCACCCCCGTGCCGGAGCCGCTCCTCGATCTCGCCCACGACG
>JAHEXO010000380.1 GCA_023252065.1 Nocardioides sp.
GAGGTGGCCGACGAGTTCGATGCCATCCACACGATCCAGCGGGCCCGCAGGGTCGGCTCGGTCGACGCGATCATCGCACCCGCCGAGCTCAGGCCCTACGTCATCCGCGCGATCGAGAGAGGACTCGAGCGAGCACGCGACTGAACCCGCCCGGCCCCTCAGGGTGACCGCGGACGGTCCACCCAGCTGTGCACGGGCTGCGCGTCCTCCAGGTGGACGGAGCCCGCCAGGAGCTGGGGCGCGGCGAGCGGGACCTCGGCGATGACCGTGAGGAGGAACGACCCGGCCCGCAGCCACCAGCCGGGCAGCACGTCGCCCGCGTCGGTGCGCACAGCAAGCGGTGCCCAGCCCACGGCGGCGGCGGGGTCTCCCACCACGACCTCCACGCTGCGGGTGTCCCGGCGCAGGCCGATCTGCAGGACCTTGAGCGCGCTCTCCTTGGCCGACCAGATCAGGTTGGCGGCGGCGTCGCGCTCGGTGACGGACTGCGCGGCCACGCGCTCCTGCTCGGCGGCCGTGAAGAAGGTGGCCACGAACTCCGGTGACCGGGGCTCGACGAGCTCGAGGTCGCAGCCCACGTTGCCCACGGCGTCCCCGATCGCACAGACCGCCCAACCGGCACGGTCGCTGAGCGACACCTCGAACCCCGCCTCCACGCCGTCGATGGTCACGGCCGGTGCCCCGCTGGGTCGATGGGTGACCTCGATGCGCGCCAGCGCAGGTAGGTCGTCCGGCAGCCCGACCATGACGGCGACGGCCTGCTTGCAGGCCCACCTTCGCAGGAGGTACTCGGAGCGTCGCTTCGCAAATGACATGCCGGCAGCCCTGGCGGCCTCGTCGTCGGTCAGCCACGCACCGCTGCTCGGGACGTCGGGCTCCCCTTGGGCCAGCCACCTCGTCGTGGCGGCGGGAACGTCTGGGGTCATGTCACACCGTAGAACTCGGCTCGCCGGCGGAGCCGACCTCGGTCGGCTCCGCCCTCTTGTTCAGGGACGCCCGACCATCGGCTTGATGCCGATGACGCCGGAGCCCATGGGGGCCAGGAAGATCTGCTCGCCGGTCTCGGCGAGCCACTCGTCGGTCGCCTTGCGGGCGCCGTCCCAGTCGCCGTAGTCGTCCAGGATCAGGACGCCTCCGGGGCTGAGCCGGTCGTAGAGGTGCTCGAGCTCGTGCTTGGTCGAGGCATACCAGTCGGTGTCGAGCCGGAGGAGCGCGATCGTCTCCGGCGCCTGGCCCGGTGTGGTGTCCTCGACGAGCCCGGGGTGGAAGTGCACCTTGTCCGCCGGGTAACCGGTGTCGGCCATGGCCTGCTTGACGACGTCGAGCCCGGCGATCGCCCACAGTGCCGAGTCGCGGTCGGACTCGGCCAGCATCTGGTCGGCCGGAACCGCCCCGACCTCGGTCGTGCGGGCGTCCTCGGCCGTGGGCGGTGGCATCCCCTCGAAGGTGTCGAAGAGGTGCAGCTCGCGATCGACGTCACCCCGTGAGAGCAGGGTCAGCGCGATCGCCTGCATGCTCCCGCCCCGCCAGACCCCGCACTCCACGACGTCGCCCGGGACCCGGTGGCGAGCGACGTAGCGGGTCGCCTCGACCAGGGCCGCCAGCTTGGCCGGCCCGGTCATGGTCTGGGGTTGCACCCGATCGACCGTCGCCCAGAGCTCCTCGTCGAACCTGGCCACCCGTCGAGCGTGCAGATGGGCCTCGCGCTGGCGCCGGGCCTCGGCGGCCGCCGCCTCACGTGCGGCTCGCTCCCGGGCGTGCTCGGCCCGTTCGGCCTGACGCTGCTGCTCACGCTGCCGGAGCTCACGGCGTTGCCCCTCGCTCACCTGCCGCCGAGCCTCTTCCGCCGCGCGGCGGGCGGCCTTCGCGAGGGCTTCGCTGCGCTGTTCGGGTGTCTCCCGCGTCAAGGTGTAGCCGGTAGTCCGACGTAGCACCGAGCCCACCGCGTCTTTCCACGACATGCGACGTATCCAAACACACAGGGCGGAGCGCATCCTGCACGCGGCGTAGGGACGTACGTCGAACGGAGGAGGCGCGCGCCGCCGTACCCCGTGACGGTGGCTCTCGGGGGACCACCCCGGAGTGAGGGTCGGCACATGCAAGGAACCAGGTCACGCAGGAGCATCCTCGTCACGCTGGTGGTGCTGGGCGCCGCCGTCCTGGGCACCGCGCCGCTCGTCGTGCTCGGCGCGAATGCGGCCCAGGCCGTCACCGACCCGGTGATCGCGGCCGCCGGGGACATCGCCTGCGACACGACCAACAGCGGCTACGAGGGCGGGCAAGGGAGCCCGACGGACTGTCGGGAGATGGCCACCGCGGCGCTGCTGGCCGGCTCGGACGCCGTCCTGCCGCTCGGCGACCTGCAGTACGCGTGCGGCGGCCTCAGCGCCTTCCAGCAGTCCTACGACCCCAGCTGGGGGCAGTACAAGTCGATCACCAAGCCGGCGCCGGGCAACCACGAGTACCAGACCTCCGGAGGTACCGACTGCACCACCAACGGCAGCGGTTACTACACCTACTGGGGAGCAGCGGCCGGCGACCCGACCAAGGGCTACTACAGCTATGACATCGGGTCGTGGCACATGGTGGCGCTGAACGGCGAGTGTGCCCAGATCGGCGGGTGCGGCAGCGGCAGCCAGGAGGAGACCTGGCTACGCAACGACCTCGCCAGCCACGCCTCGGCCCCCTGCACGCTGGCATACTGGCACGAGCCGCGCTACGCCTCCACCAAGAGCGGTGGCGACACGACGTACACGGCCTTCTGGCAGGCGCTCTACAACGCCCACGCCGACGTGGTCCTGAACGGACACCAGCACTGGTACGAGCGGTTCGGGCTGCAGAACGCCTCGGGCCAGGCCGATGCGAACGGCGTCCGGCAGTTCGTCGTCGGCACCGGCGGTGAGAGCTACACCTCGCCGTCGACCACTCGCGCCGCCAACAGCCAGGCGATCTTCTCCGGGCAGAACGCCTTCGGCGTGCTGAAGATGACGCTCCACCCGGGCAGCTACGACTGGAACCTCGTGCCGGTCACAGGCACGTTCTCCGACTCGGGCACGCAGGCCTGCCACCACGGTGGTGGCGGCGGCACGACCGACACCACTCCGCCGACGACGACCGCGACCTGCAACGCAGCGGCCTGCTCCACCGGGTGGTACGCCACCGCTCCGGTGGCCGTACAGCTGTCCGCGACCGACAGCGGCTCGGCGGTGGCAGCGACCTACTACACGACGGACGGCACGACCCCGACCACGCAGAGCCCGCTCTACAGCACGGCGCTGTCGATACCGGAGACCACCACCGTGCGCTACTTCTCGGTGGACGCCGTGGGCAACAGCGAGACCCCGCGTACGACGTCGGTGCGGGTCGACGCCGCCGCGCCGAACGTGGCCGTCACCGCGCCGGCCGACGGCGCGACTGCGTCGCGCAGGAGCTCGGCGACGCTGACCGCATCGGCCTCCGACCTCGGCACCGGGGCAGGCGCACCATCCGGCGTGGCGCGGGTGACATTCTACCTCGACGGCAGCCAGATCGCGCAGGACACCACGGCGCCTTACTCAGTGAGCTGGAAGCCCAAGTCCAACCTGCGGGGCGTCCACACCCTCACCGCCGTGGCGGCCGATGTCG
>JAHEXO010000381.1 GCA_023252065.1 Nocardioides sp.
GGTCGGGCGTGACGCCGACCAGCCGCGAGACCCCGCCGGGGCCGACGGTGAGCCCGGTCTTCACCTCGTCGAAGGTCAGCAGCGCGCCGTGGGCGTGCAGGAGGTCCTTGAGGGCGGGGAGGTAGCCGTCGTCGGGGTGGATGATCCCGGCGTTCATCATGATCGGCTCGACGATCATCCCGGCGACCTCGCCGGGATGGGCCTCGAGCACGCGCTGCACGGCATCGAGGTCGTTGAAGGGCACGATCGTGGTGAGAGCGGTGATCGCGTCGGGGATGCCGGAGTTGTCGGTGACCCCGAGCGGCGCGTCGTCCGGGCCGATCTCGGCGGAGTCGTCGGGCAGGACCGAGACCATCACGGAGTCGTGGTGGCCGTGGTAGCCGCCCTCGACCTTGAGGATCCGGTCGCGGCCGGTGGCGGCGCGCATCAGGTGGACGGCGTCCATCGTCGACTCGGTGCCGGAGTTGCAGAACCGCCACAGGGGCTGGCCGAAGCGCGCGGCGAGGTTGTCGGCGACCACGATCGAGTCCTCGGTGGGCTGGGCGAAGTGGGTGCCCCTCGCGACCCTGGCCCGCACCGCCTCGACGATCGCCGGATGGGCGTGCCCGGCGAGGGAGACGCCGTAGCCGCCGTGGAAGTCGGAGTACTCGTTGCCGTCGACGTCGTAGGTCTTGGAGCCGAGCCCGTGGCTGATCCAGACCGCGTGCGGCTCGGCGATCTGCCAGTTGGACGTGGCGCCGCCGGCCAGGGTGTGCGCCCGCTCGGACATGGCCTCGCTGCCGCGTTGCCGCGCCAGGAAGGCGTCGGTCTCCTCCGCGATGAGGGTGTCGAGCCGGGTCGACAGCTCGGGTGCGGTCTCGGTCGCGGTCATGGCGCTCCTGGCCCCGGGAGGGATCGTTGACTGATCGTTCAGTCTATGCGACTGTGTCAGCGGGGAGTCAAGGAACTGGTCACGAGCGAAGGGCGGCTCGATGTCGGGGTACCGGACCGGAGTGCGTCGCCGCACCGTGGTCAAGGGAGCGCTCGCCGCAGGCCTGGGGGGGCCTGCGATGTCGGCGTTCCTGACCGCGTGCGGCACCAAGAGCCCGACGGCGTCGGGCGAGGTGAAGATCCCGTCGCCGACCAACCCGGTGACCTGGCCGATCAGCACGGCCAACCCGCCGATCCCGGCCGGACAGATGCCCAAGGCCGGCAGCACGCTGCGCATCTACAACTACGCCGACTACCTCTCGCCGCGGGTGATCAAGGACTTCGAGAAGAAGTACGACGTCGACGTCAGGCTCTCGACCTTCAACGACGCCGACGAGGCGCTGACGAAGGTCGCCTCCAAGGAGCTGGGCTTCGACCTCTACTTCCCCAGCTACGACTCGCTGGGCAAGCTCGTCCAGTCCGATTTGGTGCGTCCGCTGACCCACGACTACCTGACCAACTACGACAACCTCTGGAACAGCTTCCACGACCCCTGGTACGACCGCGGCGCCCGCTACACGATCCCCTACACGATCTACTCCACCGGGATCGGCTGGCGGACCGACATGGTCAAGACCGACATCGCCGCGATGGACAACCCCTACGACGTGCTCTGGGACACGACGTACTCCGGCAAGATGGCGATCCTCGACGACTGGCACACCGCGATGTCGATGGTGCTGCTGCGCAACGGGATCCAGGACATCAACAGCACGTCGCAGAAGGACCTCGACCTCATTCGCACGCAGCTGCTCGACCTGCGCAAGACGATGAGCCCGAAGGTCACCATCGCGATGTACACCGAGATGCCGGCCGGCCAGTACGGCCTGTGCCAGATGTGGTCCGGCGACGCGATCAACACGCCCTACTACCTGCCGAAGAACGTGTCGCCCGACGTGATGCGCTACTGGTTCCCCCCTGACGGCAAGGGCGAGGTCGACAACGACCTGGTCGTCCTGCTCGCCCAGGGGAAGAACCCCGTCGCCGCACACTTCTTCATGAACGAGATCCTCGACAACAAGGTCGCCGGGCAGAACTTCGGCTTCACCGGCTACCAGCCGCCGTTGAAGAAGTTCACCCCCGACACCCTCGTCGCCGACGGCTACATGCCGAAGAACCTGGCCACCGCCGTGGTGCGCGAGGAGGACTTCAAGGTGGGCTTCCCCCTGCTGCAGCTGCCGCCCGAGACCGACGCGGCGTGGCACAACGTGTGGCAGGAGTTCAAGGCCGGTGGCTGACGCGGAGTCGCGCCGTCCCCCTCCCGGAGGGCGGCGGATCTGGCCCGTCCTCGCTCTGCCCGGCACGATCTGGGTCGCCCTGCTCTTCGTGGCGCCGCTCTACGTCGTCCTGGCGATCCTGTTCGGCGGCGTCGACCCGATCCTGCGGCAGCCGGTCCCGGTGTGGAACCCGCTCAACTGGGACTTCACCCAGTTCCTCTACGTGTGGGACCACATCGTCGGCCCGCAGCCGTTCTTCCGTCCGGCCCTGATCCGCACGGTCGTCTACGTCACGATCTCCAGCCTGCTGTGCCTGGTGATCGCCTACCCGGTGGCCTACTTCACCGCCCGGTTCGCCGGCCGGTGGAAGGGGCTCCTGCTGGCGGCCCTGATCGCGCCGTTCTGGATCAGCTACATGATGCGGATGCTGGCCTGGGTCAACCTGCTCCAGACCGACGGCCTGGTGAACAAGGCGCTCAGCATCGGCATCTTCAACGTCCACGTCGCCTGGCTGCAGGGCCACGCCAGCACCGTGATCCTGGGGCTGGCCTACGGCTACGTGCCCTACATGATCCTGCCCCTCTACGCCGGCCTGGACCGCGCGCCGGCGGCGATGCTGGAGGCGGCACGTGACCTCGGTGCCAGCCGGTTCGAGACGTTCTACCGGGTGACCTGGCCGCTGACGCGCACCGCGGTGGTGGTCAGCCTGCTGGTGACGAGCCTGCCGATGCTCGGTGACTACTTCACCGTCGACCTGCTGTCCGGGTCGCCGTCCAACTCGATGATCGGCAACCTCATCAACAACTCCGTGCTCACCCCGGGCCAGACCGGGCAGGCCGGCGCGTTCGTGCTGATCATCCTGGTGGTCTCGGTGGTCCCGATGTTCATCTACCTGCGCAGCACCCGCTCCGGCACGGACTTCGCATCATGAACGCCACCCCACGACGTTCTTCGCCTCCCCCGCTCCGCTCCTCCGTCGAACAACGCCGCGGGGGCCCCGCATGAGCAACCCCATCTCCTGGTGGCGCAACCCCTGGCGCCGGCCGTGGGGGCTTGCGGCCGTGACGTTCGGCTACCTGGCGTGGTCGCTGCTGCCGGTGCTGGTCGCCGTCCTGTTCTCGTTCAACGCCGGCCGGTCGCGGGTGACCTGGCAGGGCTTCTCGATGCGGTGGTACTACGGCGACCCCCTGCGCTCGGTGTGGCACGACGCCAGCCTCCACACGGCCCTGACCCACACCCTCTGGCTCGGCGTCCTGGCCACCGCGATCACGGTGCCGCTCGGCGTGGCCATGGCGCTGGGGCTCGACCGCTGGCGCGGACGGATCCCGTCGGGCGCCAACCTCGCGGTCATCGTGTCGTTCGTCATGCCGGAGATCCTCTTGGCGGTCTCCCTGCTGTTCGTGGCCACCGTGCTCGTGACGCCGGTGCGGCTGG
>JAHEXO010000024.1 GCA_023252065.1 Nocardioides sp.
CCGCCAGTCGCGGGACTCCTCCGCATGTCGGATCGCGCGCCAGATCGCCTCCACCTTGCGCTCGGTGGCACGGAGGTCGGCCTCGTCGGGCACGTAGCGCAGCATCTCGCCGTTGCCCAGGTAGACGAGCTGGAGCATCGCGGGCACCACGCCCCGCGTGCGCCACAGGACCAGGGCGTAGAACTTCATCTGGAACAGCGCCTTGGCCTCGAAGAACTCGCTCGGCGACCGCCCGCTCTTGTAGTCCACCACCCTGATCGCGCCGTCGGGGGCGATGTCGAGGCGGTCGACGAAGCCGCGCAGCAGGAGGCGGGAGTCGAGCAGGGCCTCGACGTAGAGCTCGCGCTCGGCGGGCTCGAGGCGACGGGGGTCCTCGAGGGTGAAGTAGCGGTCGAGGACGGTGCGGCAGGAGGCCAGCCACTCGGCGACGTCGGGGCCCTCGCCGGTGAACATCGCCGCGAGCAACGGCTCGGCGGCCAGCAGCGTGTCCCAGGTCGGCGCCAGCAGGTCGCGCGCGACGTCGGGGGTGCGGGAGGGGGCCGGGAGGTCGAACAGGTCCTCGAGCACCTTGTGGACCAGCGTGCCGCGGAGCGCGTCGGCCGAGGGCTCCTCGGGCAGGCGGTCGATGGTGCGGTAGCGGTAGAGCAGCGGGCAGTTCATGAAGTCGGAGGCACGGCTCGGGGAGAGGGCACCGAGCACCTCGACGCCGTCGACCGGCGTACCCCGCAGCGCCGCGGGCGAGGCGGGCGCGGACTCCGGCGCCGAGACGGGCGCGGAGGGGACAGTGCTCATGGGTCCGAATCTAGGTCAGCCCACCGACAGGCCCGTCCCACGGCACGCCGTCCGGCGCGCGGGCGGGATCAGCATGGCGGCAGACCGACGTTCGGTAGCCTCACAGACATGAGTGACGACCGCGCGCACGGCGGCCGGACCCCGCGACCCCCGGGCACCATCAAGGTCGGGTCCGTGGCCGGCAGCGACGTGTTGGTCACCAGCTCGTGGTTCCTGATCGCCGGCCTGATCGCGGTGATCACCGCGCCCGCCGTCGAGGCCGCCGAGCCGGGGCTCGGCCCGCTGAAGTACGTCGGCGGGTTCACGCTCGCAGTGCTGCTCTATCTCTCGGTGCTGCTGCACGAGGCGTCGCACGCGTTGGTGGCCCAACGGTTCGGGCTCGAGGTCTCCTCGATCACGTTGCAGTTCTTCGGCGGCCTCACCGCCATCGAGGGGGAGCCCGAGAGCCCGAAACAGGAGTTCTGGGTCTCCGTCGTCGGTCCCCTGTCGTCGCTGGCGATCGCAGCCGTGGCTTTCCCGCTGATCCTGGTCGCGCCGGATGGCCTGATCGGCCTCGCGATCAAGGCGCTGGCCGGGACCAACCTGCTCGTCGGCCTGCTCAACCTGGTGCCGGGTCTGCCGCTCGACGGCGGTCGGGTGCTCAAGGCTGCGATCTGGGGTATCACGGGCGACACCCACCGCGGCACCATCATCGCTGCCTGGGTCGGCCGCGTGGTCGCGCTGGCGGCCTTCGGCTGGCCGTTGCTCATGGAGCGGATCTTCGGCACCTCGCCGTCGGCGTTCGACTTCATCTTCGCCGGGGTGATCGCGATGTTCCTGTGGAGCGGAGCCACTGCCGCGCTGCAGAACGCCCGCCTCCGGGCGCGGCTCCCACACCTGATCGCCCGCGAGCTGGCGCGTCGGACGCTCACCGTGCCGGGCGACCTCCCCCTGGCCGAGGCCGTGCGGCGGGCCCAGGAGGTGCACGCCGGAGGCATCGTGACCGTGACCCAGGGCGGCGTCCCGGTCGGGGTGGTCAACGAGCAGGCGCTCCTCTCGGTGCCGCTCGAGCGCCGTGCGTGGGTGCCGACGTCGTCGGTGGCCCGCACCCTCGAGACGGGGCTGAGCCTGCCGGTAGCCATCGCCGGCGAGGAGCTGATCCGTGCCATCACGGCCCGACCGGCGGCGGAGTACCTGCTGCTCGACACCGACGGCAGCATCTTCGGCGTCCTGGCCACCGCCGACGTCGACGCGGCCTTCCGCGCGCACGCGTGAGCGCGGACGTCCGGACCTGACGAAGCAGGGGCGGGACGGCAGGAGCGAACGCCGCGGCGAGCGTGCTCTCCAGGCGCCTCGTCTCGCCCCGCTAGGGTCGCGTCCATGCCCGAGCAGCCCCCTCCCGACGTCCCGCCCGAGGCCCATGCCGGCGTGCATCGCGGGCCGTTGCGGGCGGGGGAGTGGGTGCGGCTCACCGACCAGAAGGGCCGCCGGCACAACTTCGAGCTGGTGCCGGGCAAGCGCTTCTTCTCCAACCGCGGCCACCTCGAGCACGACGACCTGATCGGGCGCGAGGAGGGGTTCACCGTGAGCTCCTCGGTCGGCGGGGAGTACCTCGTCTTCCGCCCCCTCCTGAGCGAGTTCGTCGTGTCGATGCCGCGCGGGGCCGCGGTGGTCTACCCCAAGGACGCCGCCCAGATCGTGGCCTTCGCCGACATCTTCCCCGGCGCCGACGTGGTCGAGGCGGGGGTCGGGTCGGGTGCGCTCACCTGCTCGCTGCTGCGCGCGGTGGGCCCGCACGGCACCGTGTCGTCCTACGAGCGCCGTGAGGAGTTCGCCGACGTCGCGCGGGCCAACGTCCACCAGTTCTTCGGTGGCGACCACCCGGCGTGGCGGTTGACCCTCGGCGACCTCGCCGAGGCACTCCCTGCGTCCGGTGACCGCGCCGACCGGGTCATCCTCGACATGCTGGCCCCCTGGGACTGCCTCGCGGCGACGGCCGATGCCTTGCGGCCCGGCGGCCTGGTCTGCGCCTACGTCGCGACGACCACGCAGCTGTCGCGCTTCGTCGAGACGGTGCGGGCACACGGTGGGTTCACCGAGCCCCACGCCTGGGAGTCGCTGGTGCGCGACTGGCACGTCGAGGGGCTCGCGGTCCGGCCGGGGCACTCGATGATCGGCCACACGGCGTTCCTCGTGACCGCGCGTCGGATGGCGCCGGGGGAGCGGGCCCCGATGAAGAAGCGTCGGCCCGCGCCCGGCGCCTACGGTCCGGACTACAGCGGGCCGCGCCCACCGGGGCTGCCCGAGGAGCCCTCCTCCGAGTAGCGGCTCCCACTCCGGGGGCCTATCCACCGTCCGGGACAACGAGATCAAATCGTGAGAAACGCGGTGGGATTCAGCCTTTCCGGGCCAAGGTTGACGAGTAGGGTCGACGAAGGAGGTGGGACGCATGAGCAATGGTCACGACGCTTCGGGTGACGCCTCGAGCCACGGACAGAGCGCCCGCGAGCTGGCCGACCAGGTGAGGTTCCTGGAGGCCGAGGTCACCGACCTGCGCCGCCGCCTGTCCGACTCGCCCACACAGAGCCGCAGCCTCGAGCTCCGGCTGGCCGACACCCAGCGCTCCCTGTCAGCCGTCACGTCACAGAACGAGCGCCTCGCGCAGACCCTGCGTGAGGCCCGCGACCAGATCATGAAGCTGAAGGAGGAGGTCGACCGGCTGGCTCAGCCGCCCGCCGGCTTCGGCACGTTCCTCCAGCGCAACGACGACGACTCCGTCGACGTGTTCACCGGCGGCCGCAAGCTGCGGGTCAACGTCAGCCCCGCCGTCGACCTCGAGGCCCTGGTCAAGGGCCAGGAGGTCATGCTCAACGAGGCCCTCAACGTCGTCGCCGCCCTCGACTTCGAGCAGGTCGGTGAGGTCGTGATGCTCAAGGAGCTGATGGCCGACGGTGACCGGGCGCTCGTCATCGCCAACGCCGATGAGGAGCGCGTCGTACGCCTCTCCGACCCGCTCAAGCAGGAGCACCTGCGTGCCGGCGACTCGCTCCTGCTCGACTCGCGCTCGGCCTACGCCTACGAGCGGGTGCCCAAGTCCGAGGTCGAGGAGCTGATCCTCGAGGAGGTCCCCGACATCGAGTACACCTCGATCGGCGGCCTCGTCAGCCAGATCGACGCCATCCGCGACGCGGTCGAGCTGCCCTACCTGCACCCCGAGCTGTTCCTGGAGCACCAGCTCAAGCCGCCCAAGGGCGTGCTGCTCTACGGCCCTCCCGGCTGCGGCAAGACGCTGATCGCCAAGGCCGTCGCCAACTCGCTGGCCAAGAAGGTCGCTGCCCGGACCGGTCAGGAGGGGAAGTCCTACTTCCTCAACATCAAGGGCCCCGAGCTGCTCAACAAGTACGTCGGTGAGACCGAGCGGCACATCCGGCTGGTCTTCCAGCGCGCACGAGAGAAGGCCAGCGAGGGTACGCCGGTCATCGTCTTCTTCGACGAGATGGACTCTCTGTTCCGCACCCGCGGCTCGGGCGTCTCCTCCGACGTCGAGAACACCATCGTCCCGCAGCTGCTCAGCGAGATCGACGGCGTCGAGACGCTGGAGAACGTGCTGGTCATCGGCGCCTCCAACCGCGAGGACATGATCGACCCTGCGATCCTGCGGCCCGGCCGGCTCGACGTGAAGATCAAGATCGAGCGCCCGGACGCCGAGTCCGCCCGCGACATCTTCAGCAAGTACCTCCTGCCGTCGTTGCCGCTGCACGCCGACGACGTCGCAGAGTTCGGTGGCAACCGCGACGCCTGTGTCGAGGGCATGATCCGGGCCACGGTCGAGCGGATGTACACCGAGACCGAGGAGAACCGCTTCCTGGAGGTCACCTACGCCAACGGTGACAAGGAGGTCCTCTACTTCAAGGACTTCAACTCCGGGGCGATGATCCAGAACATCGTCGACCGTGCCAAGAAGATGGCGATCAAGGACTTCCTCGACCACGACCAGCGGGGCCTGCGGGTCCAGCACATGCTCCAGGCATGCGTCGACGAGTTCAAGGAGAACGAGGACCTGCCCAACACGACCAACCCCGACGACTGGGCGCGGATCTCGGGCAAGAAGGGCGAGCGGATCGTGTTCATCCGCACCCTGATCACCGGCAAGCAGGGCACCGAGCCCGGGCGGTCGATCGACACGGTCCCCAACACCGGCCAGTACCTCTGACCCCGGCGTCGCGCCGGACCCGGGCGGAGCCGCTGCATCAGGGCGGTGGGAGGAGCCTTGTCAGGTCCGACACCCCGTGGCCCGAAGGGGTGTGGGGAGCAACCGATCGTGCCATGCTGCTGACCGCCGCCAGCAGCAGACTCGACCTACCCACCAACGGCCCCTCGGAGGCGTCTCGTCGACTTCACCTCTCACCCCGTGATCCGTCGAGCCGAAGCCCGGAACGACCATCACGGCTGTCCAAGCCGCTATCGCCAGGATCGCCGGCCGCTGACCGGCGCCGACCCGTCTCGGGCACCACACCATCCGGTGACCGGGCGCGGACTTCTCGGGACCGTTGAAGTTCACCCACCACGAAAGAGAGAGTCATGCATCGTCCATCGCTCCGAGCCGCGCTGACCACCGTCGCGGCTGCTGCTGTTCTCGTCGGGGGCGCAGACCTCGCGTCGTACGCGGCCACGGGCAGCCCGCTCATCCTGGGCCACAGCAACTCCGCCGGCGGCACCACCTCGCTCCGCAACTCCGGTCGCGGGCCGGCCCTGAGCCTCAACAACATCAGGTCGGCCCCGCCGCTCGTCGTCAACAGCTCGAAGATGGTCAAGAACCTGAACGCCAACAAGGTCGGGGGGAAGACCGCGGCCCAGCTGTCGGGTGCCACCCAGTTCAAGTTCGGCAGCCTGAACCAGACCTTCCCCGGTGGCACGACCCAGCTGTTCAACGCGACGATCCCGACCGGGACCTACCAGATCGGCATGACCGGCCTCGTCACCGAGAGCAGCTCGTCCACCGGTGACACGATCGAGTGCCTCGCCCTGGACAAGGCTGCCCTCAACGCGGCCATCGGTGGCGGAAGCCTGGACTATTCCAAGGTCTACGCCCTCTCCGGCAACACGGAGGGCGACTTCGACTACGGAGTCATCAACTACAGCAACCCGTCCCAGAAGATCTCGAACTCGCACATCGTCATCGGGTGCTCCTTCAGCTCCTCCACCGGCACGTTCACGGCCGTGCACCAGATCGCGTTCGTGTTCAAGCCCGTCACGACGGTGAGCAAGAGCCACGGCTCGGCGATCCCGCTGCCCAAGAGGGCCGCAGGTTCGCTGGTCGGCCGTCTGCACTGACAGTCGCCTAGCAGGACGGTGGCCCCGGCCGGCACGGCCGGGGCCACCGCACGTCACCCCGGCGCGTAGGCTCGGCCCGTGACCGTACGGCGGGTGATGGGCACCGAGGTGGAGTACGGCATCTCGGTGCAGGGACAGCCGCATGCCAACCCGATGGTGGCCTGCTCCCAGATCGTCAACGCCTACGCCAGCGCCACCATCAAGGCCCGCCGTGCTCGCTGGGACTTCGAGGAGGAGTCCCCACTGCGCGACGCCCGAGGCTTCGACCTCAGCCGCCAGCTGGCCGACCCCAGCCAGCTCACCGACGAAGACCTCGGCCTGGCCAACGTGATCCTCACCAACGGCGCCCGGCTCTACGTCGACCACGCCCACCCGGAGTACTCCACGCCCGAGGTCACCACGCCGCTCGACATCGTGCGGTGGGACAAGGCCGGCGAGCAGGTCATGCTCGACGCCTCGCGGATGGCCGCCCTGACACCGGGCGCGACCCCGATCAACCTCTACAAGAACAACACCGACAACAAGGGCGCCTCCTACGGCGCCCACGAGAACTACCTGATGAGCCGGTCGACGCCGTTCAGCGACATCGTCCGGCACCTGACCCCGTTCTTCGTCAGCCGCCAGGTCGTCGTCGGCTCGGGTCGGGTCGGGATCGGGCAGGACGGCCGCGAGCACGGCTTCCAGCTCAGCCAGCGGGCCGACTACTTCGAGGTCGAGGTCGGTCTGGAGACCACGCTGAAGCGGCCGATCATCAACACCCGCGACGAGCCACATGCCGACCCCGAGAAGTACCGGCGCCTCCACGTGATCATCGGCGACGCCAACCTCGCCGAGATCTCGACCTACCTCAAGGTCGGCACCACCGCCCTCGTGCTGGCGATGATCGAGGACCGCTTCATCACCAGCGACCTCAGCGTCGACGGCCCCGTCGCCGCCCTGCGCGCGGTCTCGCACGACCCGACCCTGCACGAGCAGGTCACCCTCCACGACGGGCGACGCCTCACCGCTTGCCAGCTCCAGGAGGAATACCTCGAGCTGGCCCGCAAGTACGTCGACGACCGGCTCGGGTCCGACGCCGACCCGCAGACAGTCGACGTCCTCGAGCGCTGGGAGTCGGTGCTCAACCGGCTCCAGCAGGACCCCATGCTGTGCGCGCGCGAGCTCGACTGGGTCGCCAAGCTCAAGCTGCTCGAGTCCTACCGCGACCGTGACGGGCTCGACTGGGACGACGCCAAGCTGCAGCTGATCGACTACCAGTACAGCGACATCCGGCCCGACAAGGGGCTCTACCACCGGCTCGTCCAGCTCGGCCGGATCGACCGGCTTCTCGACGACGACACCATCGAGCGGGCCATGCACGCGCCGCCCGACGACACCCGCGCCTACTTCCGGGGCAGGTGCCTGGAGAAGTACGCCGACTCCGTGGCCGCCGCGTCCTGGGACTCGGTGATCTTCGACCTGCCCGGCCGCGAGTCGCTGCAGCGGGTCCCCACCATCGACCCGCTCCGGGGCTCCAAGGCCCACGTCGCCGAGCTCATCGACCGGTGCGCCACGGCCGAGGAGCTGTTCCGGGCGCTGACCCACTGACGGAGCCTGCGATGCCCGACGACACCGACCCGGGGGCTGCGGCCCGGCTGCTGGCGCCGTCGCTGGTCGGCCTCGCCGAGGCCGACGCCGTACGCCGTGCCGGCGAGAGTGGCTTCGCCCCTCAGGTCGTGCCGCCGGGGGTCACGGCCCTGACCATGGACTTCCGTCCGCGACGCATCCGGCTGTTCGTCGACGAGTCCGGCCAGGTCACGCGCGCGACCGCCGGCTGAGCCGTGGTCAGGCGACGGCCGAGGAGACGGGCACCAGGAAGCGCCGGACGAGCGCGCGGCAGACGAGCAGGGTGACGATCAGGAGCGTCACGGGCACGAAGCCGCCGAGCTGCACCGAGCCCTTGAACACCAGGGCGACCAGCTCGAGGACCAGGAACTTGCTGCCGACGGCGACCATCCACAGGGCCACAGCCCCGGCCACCTTGCCGAGCGGTGTGGTGGCCGCGCGCAGGCGGGAGACGACAGCGCCCTTGCCGGCCACGACGACCTCGAGCACCACCTTGAGCAGCACGGCGGTGAGCAGGGAGAGCGTGAACGTCTCGCTGATCACCGAGGGGACGAACTGCACGGCGAGGTTGAGGACCACGACGTTCACCAGGACGTCGACCAGGTCGAGCGGGCTCACCAGGTCGCGCCGTCGCCCGCTCATGGCTGGAGGATCCTGGTCACGGGAGGATTGTGACGTAGCGCCGTGTGCGGGACTCAGGCCAGGGTGAGTGCCGAGCGGCTAGGGTGAATGCATGGCCCAGGAGCAGAAGCAGCCCCGCAAGTCGGGCGAGACCGAGGAGGTCACCGAGGTCGCCCCCGAGACCGATGTCGCCGAGCGCAAGGAGGCGCTCGACGACGACGTCGACGCGATCCTCGACGAGATCGACGACGTCCTCGAGACCAACGCCGAGGACTTCGTGAAGTCGTTCATCCAGAAGGGCGGCCAGTAGGGGTGGCTGACTCCCGCCTGCCTGCGTCGTTCATGACGCCGGGCACCTCCAGCTTCGCCGAGTTCATCGCCGCGGAGTCGCCCGAGCTCCTGCCCCGGCGCGCCGTACCCCAGGGTCACGCCGGTGACCTCGCGCCCCACGGCACCACGATCGTGGCGGCCACGTTCCCCGGCGGGGTCGTCATGGCCGGCGACCGCCGGGCCACCATGGGCAACATCATCGCCCAGCGCGACATCGAGAAGGTCTTCCCGGCCGACGAGTACTCCTGCGTCGGCATCGCCGGCTCCGCCGGCCTGGCCGTCGAGATGGTCCGGCTCTTCCAGACCGAGCTGGAGCACTACGAGAAGATCGAGGGGATGCCGCTGTCGATCGACGGCAAGGCCAACCGCCTGGCCGGCCTGATCCGGGGCAACCTCGGCATGGCGATGCAGGGCCTGGCTGTCGTCCCGCTGTTCGCCGGCTTCGACCTCACCGTCGGGCAGGGCCGGATCTTCAGCTACGACGTCACCGGCGGCCGCTACGAGGAGACGGCGTTCCACTCGGTCGGCTCCGGCTCGCTGTTCGCCCGCGGCTCGCTGAAGAAGCTCTACCGCGCCGACCTGTCCGAGGACGAGTGCGTCACCGCGATCATCCAGGCGCTCTACGACGCCGCCGACGACGACTCCGCCACCGGCGGGCCCGACCTGACCCGCCGGATCTTCCCGGTGGTCTAGGTGATCACCGCCGAAGGCGGCCACCGGATGCCCGAGACCGAGGTCGCCGCGATCGCGGACGCCGTCCTCGCCGGCCGGATGAACCGCCCCGACGGCCCGGCCGCGGCCCTGACCTGATCGGATCCCTCAGATGAGCATGCCGTTCTACGTCTCACCCGAGCAGCTGATGAAGGACCGGGCCGACTTCGCCCGCAAGGGCATCGCCCGCGGCCGGTCGGTCGTGGCGGTGCAGTACGCCGACGGGATCCTGTTCGCCTCGGAGAACCCGTCGCAGGCGCTGCACAAGGTCAGCGAGATCTACGACCGGATCGCGTTCGCCGCGGTCGGCCGCTACAACGAGTTCGAGAACCTCCGGATCGCCGGCGTGCGGCTCGCCGACATGCGCGGCTACGCCTACGACCGGCGCGACGTGACCGGTCGCGGCCTGGCCAACGCCTACGCCCAGACCCTCGGCACCATCTTCAGCAGCGGCGGCGAGAAGCCCTACGAGGTCGAGCTGTTCGTGGCGGAGATCGGAGACGTGCCCGCCGACGACCAGATCTACCGGCTCACCTACCAGGGCCAGGTCACCGACGAGCACCAGTACGCCGTGATGGGCGGCGCCGACGAGGTCGTGGCGGCCTACCTCCACGACCACTACACCGAGAACGCCACGCTCTCCGACGCCCTCCACGTGGCCGTCGCGGCCCTCGGCAAGGCCTCCGCAGAGGCCGGCAACGGCAACGGCTCCGGCGACCGGGTGATCCCGGCCGGCGACCTCGAGGTGGCCGTGCTCGACCGCACGCGCGTGCAGCCGCGGAAGTTCAGCCGGCTCGGCCCCGCCCGCATCGAGTCCATCCTGGGCGACCGGGGTCCCACCACGCCCGCCCCGCCCGAGCCGCGGGAGCCCGCGCCCGACGCGGAGATCGACCCCACCGACATCCCCACCGACACCCCCAGCGACACCCCCGGCGACACCCCGGCCTCCGACGAGGGGTAGCCGCGGGTCGGCACCGGCTCGGCGTGGTCCCCAGCGGCACAAATCAGACCGCCGCGCCGAACGACGGGGGCGAGATGGGGGAGTGCGGCATAGTCTGCTGTCGTGGACCGCCGCATCTTCGGGATCGAGAACGAGTACGGCGTCACGTGCACGTTCAAGGGTCAGCGGCGGCTGAGCCCGGACGAGGTGGCGCGCTACCTGTTCCGCAAGGTCGTCAGCTGGGGGCGCAGCTCCAACGTCTTCCTGCGCAACGGCGCCCGGCTCTATCTCGACGTCGGCAGCCATCCCGAGTACGCCACCCCCGAGTGCGACGACATCGCCGAGCTGGTCACCCACGACAAGGCCGGCGAGCGCGTGCTGGAGGGACTGCTCAAGGACGCCGAGCAGCGGCTCCACGACGAGGGCATCGCCGGCGAGATCTACCTGTTCAAGAACAACACCGACTCCGCCGGCAACTCCTACGGCTGCCACGAGAACTACCTGGTCAGCCGTGCAGGGGAGTTCAACCGGCTCGCCGACGTGCTCATCCCCTTCCTGGTGACCCGACAGATCATCGTCGGCGCCGGCAAGGTCACCCAGACCGCTCGCGGCGCGTCGTACGCCGTGAGCCAGCGCGCCGAGCACATCTGGGAGGGCGTCAGCAGCGCCACCACCCGGTCCCGCCCGATCATCAACACCCGCGACGAGCCGCACGCCGACGCCGAGCGGTTCCGCCGGCTCCACGTGATCGTCGGCGACTCCAACATGAGCGAGACCACCACCATGCTCAAGGTGGCCAGCTGCGACCTCGTGCTCCGGATGATCGAGGAGGGCGTGGTGATGCGCGACCTCACCATGGAGAACCCGATCCGCGCCATCCGCGAGATCAGCCACGACGTCACCGGGTCGCGGAAGGTGCGCCTGGCCAACGGCCGCGAGGCCAGTGCTCTCGACATCCAGCAGGAGTACCTCTCGAAGGCCCGCAACTTCGTCGACCGCCGCGAGATCTCCACACCGCTGATCGAGCAGGCGCTCGACCTGTGGGAGCGCGGCCTGAAGGCCGTGGAGTCCGACGACCTGGGGCTGGTCG
>JAHEXO010000382.1 GCA_023252065.1 Nocardioides sp.
GCTAGCCGTCCCTGACCGGTGCTGGCCGTCCCACGGCGAACCAGTTCCCCTGGTACTACTGACCGGCGGGCAAGGACCCCGGCCACGCGCTGCTCGGGCTTTGGCCCGCACCTACCGGCGTCCCCTGACACACGACCGGTGAACCCCGGCGGTCGCGGGTCCGTACCTCCTGATGAGCGCACTTCGTGCGCGCCCGAAAGGAGCTGACTCATGCGCAGGACCCTCATCGCGACTGCCTTCGCCGCAGCCCTCACCGTGGCCGGCGCCGCCCCGGCGCTGGCGGCGGCCAACCCCAGCGGGACCGGCCCACCCAGTCAGGACTGCGGTGAGCTGGGGACCTTCCCCGGCCACACCACCACCTCTCCGGGATCGCCCTTCAACGAGGGCGTCGGGACCGGCGGACTGCACTACACCGAGAAGTCGCAGTACGACGTCGCCTGCTTCCAGGTGGGCCAGCACTGACCCCTGGGTGGTGGACGGGGCGGACGGCGAGCACCACCGTCAAGATCGCCAAAGGTGGTGACGACGTCGGGGCCGGCACGACCTAGCGTCGCTGGGATGCAGCACTCGACCTTCGTCGGTCCCACCTCCGGGCACGGTGTGGACGGCTCCTTGGGAACGTACGCCCGCCGCGTCCGGCGCCTCGCGCTCGGACGTGGAAGCCGCGGGAGCTCGGCCGCGCTCAGGCGACTCCCGCTCGTGGCTGGCCTGGGCCTGGCCATGACGCTGGGCCTGCCGGCCGCCGCCGCCAACGCGGCGACCGTCCAGAGCACCCCGGCCAGCTGGACGCCGTACCTGCTCAAGAGCCCGGTCAGCCAGGTCGTCGAGGAGCTCGAGCCGTGCAACGGCACGATGTACGCCGTCGGAACGCTGACGGCGATCGGCCGCGGCTCGGCGACCTATACCCGCTCCAACGCCTTCAGCTTCTCCGCGACCACGGGCGTGATGACGAGCTGGGCACCCCAGGTGAACGGCAGCGTCCGGTCGATCGCATTCTCGCCCGACTGCTCGACCGCCTACCTCGGCGGGACCTTCAGCAGCGTGAACGGGGTGGCGGCGACGAACCTGGTCGCAGTCGACGCCGTGACCGGAGCCGTGCGGACCGGCTTCGCGCACAACGCCAATGCCGCTGTGAACACGGTGCGCTACACGCACGGCGCCGTGGTCATCGGAGGGGCGTTCACGAGCGTCAACGGCGCGAGCCGGAGCAAGATGGCGAGCCTGAGCCCGACCACCGGGGCGGCGACGTCGTACCTCAAGCTCGCGTTCGCAGGCGTCTACCCGAACACCGGCCAGACCAGGGTCTACGACTCCCACCTCAGTCACGCCGGGGACAAGCTCCTGATCGTGGGCGTGTTCACCTCCATCGGCGGCCAACCCCGCCAGCAGGCCGCCGTGCTGGACCTCGGCGGATCGACGGTCACGGTCGACGGCTGGACGTCTGCCGAGCTGGCCCAGCCCTGCGTCCAGGGCTGGTACGTCCGCTCCGGGGCATGGTCTCCTGACGACAGCCGGATCTACTTCGCGACGACGGGCTACAAGCCCTCGTCAGGGCCGGGCTCCGACACCAGCCAGCCGCGGGCGGGGCTCTGTGACGCCGCGGTGGCGTTCCCGGCGACCTCCACCTCGGTCCAGCACCTGTGGATCAACTACACCGGCTGCGACTCCTACTACTCCGTCGCCGCGGACGCCGACAACGTCTACGTGAGCGGGCACGAGCGCTGGGCCAACAACCCCTACGGCTGCGACTACGCCGGTCCGGGCGCAGTGAGCCGCCCCGGGATCGCGTCGATGGATCCTCGGACCGGCCTGGTCACGGCGTGGAACCCGACCCGCTCACTCGGGGTCGGCTCCCATCAGCTGCTGGTCACCGGTGCGGGGCTGTGGGTCGCCAGCGACACCTGGAAGGACGGCAACGCCCAGATGTGCGGTGGCCAGCTCAAGCACGGAGGCATCTGCTTTCTGCCGTACTGAGCCCCTGCCCCCCACCTACCGGTAGGTGTAGCGGTCGGCCTGCACCCGGGCGCTGGTGCCACCAGGCGTCGTCACCCGTACGTCGACCGTGCCCTTGCCGTGTGCGGGTGCCCGCACGGTGATCTTGGTCGAGGACGTCACCGCCACGTGGGTGCCGCGTGAGGCTCCGAACAGCACCTTCGAGACGGACGTGAACCGGAAGCCCAGGATGGTGACCGTCGTCCCGCCTCCGGTCGGCCCGGACTTCGGGCTGAGCGAGGTGAGCGCCGGGACCTTGAGGTAGGTGTAACCGTCTGCCTTGACCGACGGGCTGGTACCGGCCGGGCTCGTCACCCGTACGTCGACGCGTCCAGCGCTGTGCGCGGGAGTCCGGGCCGTGAGGGTGGTCGAGGAGACACGCTGGACGTGGGTCGCCGTGGTCGTGCCGAACCTGACGGACGTGGCGTCGGTCAGACCGGTCCCCGTGATCGTCACGGTCCGGCCACCTCCCACCGGCCCGAGACGGGGTGACACACCGGTCACCGTCGGGCGGGCCGCGACCTCGATCGACAGCCACCCCGTGCCTGCGGTGTTCGCCCCCACTGCGTAGCGGGCCCCGAGCCCGGTCGGCACCACATAGCTGCTCCCGCCGCCTCCGCCGCCCGCGAGTGGCGGAGGCGAGATGACGTCCCCTAGGTCGTTGGTGCACCCGCCGGCCCCATCAAGGAGCCGGCCGTCGTGCCGCCGCCACCGCCGCCGTACCAACCTGCGCCGCCGTAGCCTCCGACGTCGCACGGCGCCTTGTCGTTGCCCGAGCCGCCGGGGGCGCCGAAGAAGCCGAACCCACCTGGGGTCCCGCTCCCGCCGAAGCTGCAGACGGTGCCGCCCGCCCCGCCCGCGGACTGCGAGGCGCCGCCTCCGCCATGCCCGCCCGGGAACGGACAGCCGTCGGGAAGTCCGTTGCCGGGCAACCCGGAAGGGGCCCCGCCGTCGCCGCCGATGCCCGGGCCGATCCGCAGCCCCGTGCAGTTCCCGCTCGCGAAGTCCTTCGCGGCGTACTGCGAGTTCCAGCCACCGCCGCCGGCCACCATGATCCGGTCGTCCAGCGTGTAGGGGCTGCGGCGGAGGTCCGTGGAGTTACCACTGGGGCCGGCACCGGCGAAGCTGGACGCGACGTTGCCCTCCAGGACCTCGCCCGGGGTGACCGGGATGGTCGCGGTGGTCCGGCCGCCGTAGCCGCCCACCACCGTGCAGAGGACCCCGTTGCCGCCGTTGGAGCCGGCCATGTCGACCACGATCGAGTGCACCACGGCGGGGACGACGTACTGACCGGCGCGCTTGGCCACCGGGAAGGTCACCGCCGTTGCTGGCGATCCCACCGACGGAGGTGCCGGCTCGGCCCCGCGAGCCGAGTGCGAGTTCGCGGCGAGGGCCTGCGGCGTGCCTGCCACCAGCGCCCCGGCGCAGAGGAGAAGGGCGGTCGCGATGCTGGAGCCGGCCGTCGCAAGGGCGTGGAAGCGTGGAGTGGTCACCGGTGCACCATCCTGAGGAGGTGGAAGGGGTCGTCTCCGAGGTAGCCGGGAACGACCGCTGCCGGTCGACCAAGTTGCCTGAGTCTGGCCGAGCGCCGCTGGTCGGTCAACGGACGGAA
>JAHEXO010000025.1 GCA_023252065.1 Nocardioides sp.
CATCGACGAGTCGTGGGAGATGAAGCCCGACGACGAGGAGTGCGGCCTGGTAGGACCAGACGACCGCTACCTGCTGTTCCTCAAGGTGCCGGAGGCGAAGACGGTGAAGAACCGCATGCACATCTGCCTACGGCCCACCGACCGCGACCGCGACGCGGAGGTCGACCGGATCCTCGGACTGGGCGCGACGCTCGCCAACGACCTGCGCAAGGGCGACAGGGGGTGGGCGGTGCTCGCCGATCCGGAAGGCAACGAGTTCTGCGTGTTGACCCGCTACCAGCCCAGCGTCGAGGTCGACGCCTAGGCCCGCAGCCGGGTCAGGGTGAGGTCGCGCGCCTCGGCGTAGCGGGCTCGGACAGCCGCGCCGGACGTCGAGCGCGCCTCGTGGTGGGACGTGCCGGCACCGATGTCCCACCGGGGTGGGCCGGCGTCGGGGTCGAGGACCCAGGCCGCCTGCCGGGCCGCGCCCAGCGCGACGTACTCCTCGGCCGGAGGTACGTCGATCGGTACGCCGAGCACCTCGGCGCCGACTTGCCGCACGGCCGGGGACGCAGCCGCACCCCCGACCAGCAGGACGCGTTCGACCTGCGCGCCCTGGGCGCGGAGCGCGTCGAGGCCGTCGGCGAGCCCGCACCACAGCCCCTCGACGGCGGCGCGGGCGAGGTTGGCGGAGGTGGCCCCGGCCAGCGTCAGCCCGAGGAAGGACCCGGTCGCGTCCGGCCGGTCGGGCGTGCGCTCGCCCTGGAGGTAGGGGACCAGCACGACACCTTCGGCACCGGCGGGCGCCGACAGGGCCAGGTCGCTGAGACCGGCGTGGTCGACCCCCAGCAGTCGGGCGGTGACGTCGAGGACCTGGGCTGCGTTCAGGGTGGCCACCAACGGCAGGAAGTGTCCGGCGGCGTCGGCGAAGCCGGCGACGGCGCCGGTGGCGTCGGCCGCCGGCACCAGGGACACGGCGGTCACCACGCCCGACGTGCCGAGTGAGATCACGACGTCACCGGGCCCGGCGCCGAGCCCGAGGGCCGCTCCGGCGTTGTCGCCGCACCCCGGACCGAGCGCCCACGGGGCTCCGGCGCCGGTGCCGACGGCCTCGTCGGGAGCCGCCACGCGCGGCGTGCGCGCCGGGTGGCCGAGGGCGCGGGTCAGCACGTCCGGGAGGTAGTCGCCCGTGGCGGCGGACCAGTAGCCGGTGCCGCTGGCGTCGCTGCGGTCGGTGACGAAATCCTCCGGGGCGCCGGCCAGGCGCCAGGTGAGCCAGTCGTGGGGGAGGCACACCGACGCGGTCCGGGCGGCGGCCTCGGGCTCGTGGTCGGCCAGCCAGCGCAGCTTGGTGACGGTGAACGACGCGACCGGCACCAGCCCCACGCGTCGGGCCCAGACCTCCGGCCCGCCCAGCTCCACGGTGAGGTCGGCGGCCGCGGGAGCCGACCGGGTGTCGTTCCAGAGGAGCGCCGGGCGCACCACCTCGCCGGCGTCGTCGAGCGCGACCATGCCGTGCTGCTGCCCGCCCACCGACACCGCGGCCACGTCGTCCAGCCCGCCGGCGTCGTCGATCGCCTCCCGCAGGGCGGTCCACCAGTGGTCGGGATGCACCTCCGTCCCGTCCGGGTGCCGGCCGCGGCCTCGTCGTACGACGTCGCCCGTGGCGGCGTCGACGACGAGGACCTTGCACGACTGGGTGGAGGAGTCGACTCCGGCCACCAGACCTGCCACGGTCAGCCCCGCACGCCGTACAGGTGCTCCAATGCGAGCTGGTCGAGGGCCTCGAAGGCCATGCCACGCGCGGCGGCCGCCTCGGGGTCGAACGACTCGGCCCGCACGTCGGCCAGCGACTCACCCTCGGCCAGGGTGGCCGTGGACAGCTCGCCGACGCGAGCCGCCGACAGTGCCTGCTGCACCTCGGGATCGGCCCGGAAGGCCCGCGACTTGTCCCGGAGGATCAGGTAGTTGCGGATGCAGCCGCGAGCAGACGCCCACACGCCCTCGTCGTCCTCGGTGCGCGGTGGCTTGAAGTCGAAGTGCCGGGGTCCGTCGTAGCCACCCGACTCGAGGATGTCGACCGTCCAGAAGGCGCCGCGCACGTTGCCGGCGCCGAACCGCAGGTCCTGGTCGAAGCGCGGGCCGTGCTGGCCGTTGAGGTCGACGTGGTAGAGCTTCCCGTGCCACAGCGCCTGGGCGAGGCTGTGGGAGAAGTTCAGCCCGGCCATCTCCTCGTGCCCGACCTCGGGGTTGACGCCCACCAGCTCGGGATGGTCGAGCTCGTTGATGAAGGCGAGGGCGTTGCCGACGGTGGGCAGGAGGATGTCGCCGCGCGGCTCGTTCGGCTTGGGCTCGATCGCGAACCGGATGTCGTAGCCCTGCTCCAGGACGTACGCGCCCAGCACGTTGAAGGCCTCTGCGTAGCGGTCGAGGGCGGCCCGGATGTCCTTGCTCGCGCCCGACTCGGCCCCCTCGCGGCCGCCCCAAGCGACGAAGACCTTGGCGCCGAGCGAGACGGCGAGGTCGATGTTGTCGGCGGCCTTGCGGAGGGCGAAACGGCGTACGTCGCGGTCGTTGTTGGTGAAGCCGCCGTCGCGGAAGACGGGGTGGGAGAAGAGGTTGGTGGTGACCATCGGGACGCCGAGGCCGGTCTCGTCGAGGGCACGGCGCAGTGAGCCGATCGCGGCCTCCTTCTCGGAGGCGTCGGCGTCGAAGGCGAAGACGTCGTTGTCGTGGAAGGAGATGCCGTAGGCACCCAGCTCGGCCAGGTGGTGGACGGCGTACGCCGGGTCCATCGGCGGTCGGATCGCGCCCCCGAACACGTCGACGCCCTGCCAGCCGACGGTCCACAGGCCGAAAGAGAACTTGTCCGCGGGGGTGGGGGTCAGGTCCGGCATCGCGTTTCCTCTCGTCGAAATACGGTCCTCGAGCGGGGATCGTCACCAGATTGTGACCATTTTCTCCCGCAATCCAACAAACTCGCCCGTCAAGGGGGTTGCAGGCGTCACCCTAGCCGGTTATGTTGTGGCCGACAACATACGGCGTGAAGGTGGCCACAAGCAGGTGTGACCGCGGAAGGCACGTCCGAGCAGGAAAGAGGGAATGTCGATGGCAACATCGAAGTGGGCAAGCCTTGCGGCCCTGGCAGCGGTGGGCGCGTTCGCGCTGGCCGGCTGCGGGAGCAGCAACAGCAGCTCAGCCACTGGCGGGGGGTCGTCGAGCGCCAGCAAGGGCACCGTCGGCGTGATCCTGCCCGACACGACGACGTCCCCGCGCTGGGAGAACAACGACCGGCCCAGCCTGGACGCAGCGTTCAAGGCCGCAGGCGTCGGCTCGGACATCCAGAACGCCGGCGGCGACACCGCGAAGTTCGGCACGATCTGTGACTCGATGATCAACGAGGGCGTCAAGGTCCTCATGATCGTCAACCTCGACCCGGAGTCCGGGGCTGCATGCCTGAAGAAGGCCACGCAGGCCGGCATCACCAGCATCGACTACGACCGGCTGACACCGGGCGGCGGCGCGTCGTACTACGTGTCGTTCGACAACATCAAGGTCGGCCAGCTGATGGGTACGGGTCTGATGCACTGCCTGACCAAGGAAGGCAAGAGCAAGGCCAACATCATCTACATCAACGGCGCCGAGACCGACAACAACGCCGGTCTGTTCAAGCAGGGCTACGCAAGCGCCCTGAAGGCCAAGCTCGCCTCGGGTGCCTACAAGCTGGTCGGTGACGTCAGCGGTGAGTGGGACGCCAACAAGGCGGCGGACGCCTTCGACGGTCTCTACACCAAGAACAACGGCAAGATCGACGGCATCGTCTCCGCCAACGACACGATGTCCGGCGGCATCATCGCCCGCCTCAAGGCCAACGGCCTCGCGGGCAAGGTCCCGATCACGGGCCAGGACGCCAGCACCGGTGGTCTCCAGCAGATCCTTGCCGGCAACCAGTGCATGACCGTCTACAAGAACACCGACCTCGAGGCCGGCCTGGCCTCGAAGCTGGCGATCGACCTGATCAACGGTGACACGGCCGCTGCGGACGCCCTGGCGACCGGTAGCGTTCTCGACCCGGTGACCAAGCAGAACGTGAAGTCTGCTCTGGCCACGCCTCAGGCCATCTTCAAGAGCAACATCAACGTGCCGTTCCAGGACGGCTTCGCCAAGGCGTCCGACGTCTGCACCGGACCGTACGCCAAGCTCTGCAAGGCAGCCGGCGTCAGCTGATGCTGTCCACGAGGGTGCCGGCCCCCGGGCCGGCACCCTCGTGACCCGTTTCCCCAGGTAGTAGTGCCCTTCACACGGAGGTCCCAGACCACATGACCGCCACTGACACCGAACGCAGCGTGCCCGCCACCGGGTCCCCGATGCTGAGCCTTCGCGGGATCGAGAAGAGCTTCGGAGCGGTCCATGTGCTCCAGGGCGTGGACTTCGACATCTTCCCCGGCAAGGTGACCGCCCTCGTCGGTGACAACGGGGCCGGCAAGAGCACCCTGATCAAGGGGATCGCCGGCATCCACGCCTTCGACAAGGGCGACTACTTCTTCAACGGCGAACCCGTCCATGTGCACAGTCCTCGAGACGCCAACGCACTGGGCATCGAGGTCGTCTACCAGGACCTCGCGCTGTGCGACAACCTCGACGTCGTCCACAACATGTTCCTGGGTCGCGAGCAGAACAAGATGGGCCTGCTCGACGAGCCCACGATGGAGACGCGAGCCCGCACCACCCTCGACGGGCTTTCGGTCCGCACGCTTCAGTCTGTGCGTACGCCCGTGGCTTCCCTGTCGGGTGGCCAGCGACAGACCGTGGCGATCGCCCGCGCCGTCCTGTGGAACTCCAAGGTGGTCATCCTCGACGAGCCGACCGCGGCCCTGGGCGTGGCCCAGACCGAGCAGGTGCTCGCCCTGGTGCGCCGCCTGGCCGACCACGGCCTCGGCGTCTGCCTGATCAGCCACAACCTGAACGACGTCTTCCAGGTGGCCGACGAGATCGCCGTCCTCTACCTCGGCAACCTGGTGGAGACCGTGGCGACCAAGGACGTGACCTCCAATCAGGTGGTCGAGCTGATCACCAGTGGCCAGGCCTCCGGGCGCGCCAACGGACGCTCGACGCCTGGCGCGGCCTCGACGAACGGAGCGGACTCGTGAGCACCACCATCGAACAGCCGGACACCGAGCCAGGGCCGGGTCCCGCCACTCAGGAGCGCGGGGTCCGCGACAGCTTCAACGACTACGTCATCCGCATCAAGGGCGGCGACGTCGGCGCGCTGCCCGCGGTGGCCGCCCTGGTCGTGCTGGTGATCGTGTTCACGATCCTGACCGGCTCGAAGTTCACCAACGCCTTCAACTTCTCCAACCTGATCCTGCAGGGCTCGGCGATCGCGACCTTCGGGATGGGTCTGGTCTTCGCGCTGCTGATCGGCGAGATCGACCTGTCCGCCGGCTACACCGGAGGCGTCTGCGCCGGAGTCCTCGGCATCCTGATGACCAACCACAACTGGCCGTGGCTCCCGGCGCTCGTGATCTGCATCCTGACCGGCACCCTCATCGGGCTGTCGATCGGTCTGCTCGTGGCCAGGCTGGGTGTGCCGTCCTTCGTCGTCACCCTGGCCTACTTCCTCGCGCTCCAGGGCGTGCTGCTGCTGCAGACCGGCGCGGGTGGCACCATCGCCTACCGCAACGAGGCGATCCTGGCGATCATGAACAAGAACCTCCCGCTGTGGCTGGGCTGGACCCTCGCGATCGTCACAGTGGTGGGCAGCGCCGGCCTCGGCTTCAGCCGCCGGCGCTCGCGGGCCCGCGCCGGGCTCCCGACCCCGACGATCCTGGTCTGGGCGTTGAAGTCGCTCGCCCTCGCTGTGGTGATCCTGGCTGCGACGGCCTACCTGTCCCGGGAGCGCAGCCGCAACGTGGCCCTCGCCTCCCTCAAGGGCATCCCGGTCGTGGTCGTCATCGTCGGCTTCCTGCTGGTGGTCCTCACGTTCCTGCTCACCCGTACGGCGTGGGGCCGGCACGTCTACGCCGTCGGCGGCAACACCGAGGCGGCCCGACGAGCCGGTATCAACGTGAACTGGGTCAAGATCTCCTGCTTCATGATGTGCTCGTCGCTGGCGGCGATGGGCGGCGTGATGCTGGCCAGCCGCACGAACTCCGTCAACCCGAACACCGGCGGCTCCGACACCCTGCTGTTCGCCGTGGCAGCCGCCGTGATCGGTGGCACCAGCCTCTTCGGCGGCCGGGGTCGTGTCCTCGACGCGATCCTCGGTGCGAGCGTGATCACCTGCATCCTCAACGGCATGACGCTGCTCAACCAGCCGCAGGGCAAGGTCTACCTGATCACCGGCGCAGTGTTGCTGCTGGCGGCCTCGGTGGACGCGATCAGCCGACGCAGGGCAGCGGCCTCCGGGCGGGCCTGACCCGGCCTTGGGGACGCACTCATGCCGACCAAGACGGGGATCAGCCACGAAGAGCTGAGACGCGTCAACACCAGCGCGTTGCTGACGTGGGTGCACCACCACGGTGCGACCACGCGGGCTCGCCTGACCCAGGAGCTCGGCCTCAACCGCAGCACCATCGGCGACCTGACCTCGCTGTTGAGCGAGTCGGGGCTGGTCGAGGAGCTCCAGCCGGACCAGGTGGCGCTGGAGGGCCAGCGGGCCCGGCGTTCGGGCCGACCCTCGTTGGTGGTCACCCCTCGTTCCGAGGTGGGGGTGCTCGCGGTGATGCTCGACGTCGACCGCATCGTGACCGGCATCGTCGGGCTCGGTGGCGAGATGCACCACCGTCGCGAGCGCCTGCACCAGCCCGGTGTCCACGAGGTCGGCCCGGTCGTCGACTCGGCCGCGCAGATGTGCCGTGAGATCCTCCGGGCGGTGCCCGGCATGGCCGTGCTCGGCGTGGGCGTCTCGGTCCCGGGCCTGGTCCGGTCGGAGGACGGACTGGTGCACTTCGCGCCCAATCTGGGATGGACCGACGTCCAGTTCGTCGACCTCCTGGCCGAGGCACTGTCACTCCCTGTCGTCGTCGGGAACGACGCCGACCTCGGTGTCCTGGCCGAGCACCTCTACGGCGTAGCGGTCGGCGCCTCCGAGGTCGGCTACGTCGGTGGCACCGTCGGCATCGGTGGTGGCTTCCTCGTGCGCGGGCAGCCGCTCCGTGGCGTCGAGGGGTACGCCGGCGAGGTGGGCCACCTGATGGTCGACAGCGAGGGAGCGCTCTGCCGGTGCGGCTCGCGCGGCTGCTGGGAGACCAAGATCGGCACCAACAGCCTGCTGAGCTCCGCCGGCCGGCTGACCGGAGGTGGCCGGGCGGCCGTCGAGGAGGTCGTGTCAGCGGCTGAGAACGGTGACCGCAAGGCCGGTCGCGCGCTCGACGAGGCGGCGTACTGGCTGGGCTTCGGGCTCCGCGCCCTCGCACGGCTGTTCAACCCCGAGGTCATCGTGCTGGGTGGGACCCCCGGTCAGGTCCACGACGCGCGGGCCGACGTGGTGCTGCGCATCCTCCACGAGCGTGACGGCATCGACTTCGCGCAGAGCGTCTCGGTGCGCTCCGGGGCCCTCGGCTCCGACGCCCCGCTCCGGGGGGCGGCCGAGGTCGCTTTCGCGCCCCTGCTGAGCGACCCGGTCAGCGTGATGACGGCACACGCCAACCGCACGGAGGCGGGGTCGCACCCGCAGAACCCGGGAGCAGCCTGACCGGCCGCTCCTCGCGGGAGGCTGGGATAGGTTCGAGGCGTCGGGGGACCGGTCGAATCGAGCTCCCGGAACACGTTCTAGCCAGGAGGGGAAGGCTGGTGCGCACGGCCCCGGCCCTGATGGCCGTCGTCAGCGTCGCCACCGCGCTGACCCTCGGAGCCTGCGCCTCGAGCGGCAGCTCGTCCGGGCCCTCGGGGGCGGCGGAGCAGAACGCCACGTGCAGCGTCACGCTGCCGTCGGCGCCCAGCCCCCCGTCGTTCCCCTCGGCCTCGGGAAGCACGCCGAAGGCGGCTCCGGTGACCGGGACGGTCGGGGTGATCGTCCCGAAGGAGGCCCCGGGCATGGTCCCCGGTCACCGCGACATCGCGCTCCTGAAGCAGTCGCTGCGCGCGGCGGGCCTGGTCCCGGTCGTGCGTGCGGCCCGCGCGGGCGGCCCGGGCTTCGTTGCGATCTCGCGGAGCATGGTCGGAGCCGGGGTGCGGGTGCTCATCATCGGAACCGGCGATCGGGCCGCGGGGATCCGCGCGGAGCACGTGGCCGAGCTGGCCGGGGTCGACGTCATCGAGTACGGCGGCGTCACGATCGGGGGCAGCGCGGAGTACGCCGTGTCGCCGGACTACGAGCAGATCGGCCGGCTCCAGGCCCAGACGATGATCCGTTGCCTGACCGCGCGGGGGCTGACCCGTCCCAAGATCATCCTGGTCGACGGTGGCACGAACGTCGACGAGAACGCAGTGCTGCTCGACCTGGGTGCCCACCGGGTCCTCGACCCGCTGGTGTCCTCGGGCGGCGCCCAGCTCGTGGAGGAGACCTCGGTCAGCGGGTGGCACACCGACCGGGCCGCGGCCGCCTTCACCCTGGCGCTGGACACCGCCGAGGGCAGCGTGGACGGCGTGGTCGCGGCGAGCGACGCGATCGCGAGCCAGGTCATCGGCGTGCTCGGGCGGCGCGGGCTCGACACCACCCAGGTCGCCGGTCAGGGCCCCGGGGTCGAAGGGCTGTGGAACATCGCGACCGGCCGGCAGAGCCTGACGGTGACCACCGACCTCGAGCGCGAGGCGGACGCCGCCACGCAGCTCGCCCGTGCGCTGGTCACCGGGGACCGCCGAGCGCTCGCCGCCCTGTCGCTGTCGCGCTTCGACGACCCGACGGCGCCGAGCCGCGACCTGCGGACGCTGATGGTGCCAGGTCAGGCGGTCACCGGAGCCACGGCGGGCCAGGTGGTCAGAACCCCTGACTGAGCTCGAAGTTCAGGCCGCTGTCAGGCGCCGTCACCGAGGAGCGCTTGAGCTTGAAGCCCGAGTGCGTGGCAACGATCTTCCCGTAGCTGCCGGCCGGGACATCTGTGAGGGTGTAGGTCCCATCGGCTGCCGTCCTGGTGGACGGATTCACAACGCCTCCGCCTTGGAACGCCAAGGTGACGACGGCACCCTGGATGCCGGTCCCGTCACTGGCACGGGTCACCCTGCCCGAGATGCTCGCCAGGCCTGGCGAAGCCGGCGGCTGGTGGAAGTCCGCACCTGGTGAGCTGTCGCCGCCGCCGAGGCTGCCGGCGTAGAAGCCCATGCCGCGGTCGGCGAACACCTTCCAGATCGCGGCGTGGTGCCGGCCCTGGTAGAGCGAGGTGTCGGCCAGCAGGATCGCGTTGCGCATGTCGAGGAACGACGGGTTGCCGGGCGCCAGCTCCATCGCCCGGGTGACCAGGGCCTCGGACCTCGTCGAGCCCAGCTTGCTGCGCAGCACCCACAGCGTCTGCGACCAGATCTCGCTGTCGCCGTGCACCTCGGGGAAGCCGATCACGTTGCCGTAGTCGGCGTAGGTGTAGCCACCGCGGTGTCCGGTCTCGCCGCCCTTGCAGGGGGTCGTGGGCTGGCCGACCTTGCAGTCCATCGGCTCGGTGCGGTCCAAGCTCACACCCTTGCCGTCGTAGGGGAACAGGACGACGTCGGAGCGGCCGGCCCGGTCGGTGGCCAGACCCTTGCGCACCAGGAAGTCCATGGCGTACCAGTCGCTCCACCCCTCGCCCATCGCGCCCGCCTGGACGCCGCCCAGCGTCGAGCGGCCCTGGACGTCGACGACGAGCCGGTTGGACAGGCCGTGGGTGTACTCGTGGTAGACGGTGTCGGCCTCGTCGCCCACGTTGGTCGGCGAGAAGGGGTCGCCGCTGAAGCCGTAGGACGTGTGCGGCGAGTGCTGGAGATACATCTGCATGCGGGGGCTGTGGCCGTCGGGAGGCGTCGCCATGTTGGCGTTGTCGATGTGGGCGCCGTCGGGCAGGCCGTTGCGGGTGTCGGCGCCGTCGTCGGTCTGGGTGGTGACCGCGTCGCCGGCCTTGCCGGTCTTGCTCCGGTTGGTCTTCTGGAAGTTGCCGGCCGCCTCGGTGAAGCCGATGGGGGCCGCCTTCAGGTGGTCGTGCCAGACGTTGACGTAGTAGAAGACCTGCGTGGCGTTCTGCGCGCGGTTGGCGCGCCACGAGAACGCCTTGTTCGGGTTCCAGGAGCAGGGCCACGGGTTGCTGCAGAACGACTTCGCGAAGCTCAGCCTGAACGGCGTCAGGGGGTAGCTCCACGACTGGCCGCGGCGCGGGTGGACCTCCTCGGTCTTCGAGGCGTGGTTGTTGTCGTTGACGTCGGAGTAGGCGTGGGCGTTGTTGCCGCTCAGGATCGAGGCGTGGGCGCCCAGCCAGTGCCGCTTGGTGAAGTCGACCGTCACCTGCTTGCCGCCGTGGGGCGCGTGGGGGAAGTAGCGGAACACCTTCCCCTTGCTGCTGGGGTCGGACTCGTAGTCGACCAGCGACGAACGCTGGAGGACCTTCCCGGTCTCGGCGTCGAGGACGGTCGTGGCCGGGTCGGACGACGACATGGTCACCGTCTGCCACGCCGGCTTCAGGCCCCGCGGTGTGACGAACACACCCTGTCCGGCGGAGTCCTGGCTGGTGTCCGTGCCCGCCGGCACGGCTCCGCGAGCCTTCGCCACGGCCTCTCCGGGAGTGTCGATGCTCGGGCTGCTCGCGCGGAGTGCGGGCGTGGTCGTGGGGTTCACCGGTGAGCCACCGACCATGAGCAGGCGACCGAGGTGGTCGACCGCCGCGGTGAGGCCGTTGCCGATGACCGTGTGCCTGTTGACGCGCTGCTGGAAGTAGAGGTGGTGGGTGCCGGTGATGTCGCGGTAGTCGCGGGCCAGGTGCATCGTCGCCGTGCCGGTGCCGGCCAGCCCCAGCTCCTTACGATGGGCCGTCACGTAGTCGAGCGCGATGGCCGACGGGCTCTTGGTGCTGGTGCCGGTCAGGAAGCCGTCGAGGTTGGCCTGCCACCGCACGGTGCCGGTGGTGCCGGCGAGGTCGAGCACCGTCGTGTCCGGCGCAGCCGTCAGGAAGGTCGTCGTCGCCGGGGCGCTCTGGGCGTCGGCGGCGCGTGCGGCACCGGCTGCGAGCGCCGAGGCGGAGTCGTTCACGTCGACGTCGGCAGGTGCCGCGGGGCCGGCGTCGCGGGGTCCGGACACCAGGGCGTCACTGCTGCCCGCAGCACTGCCCGCAGCGCTACCCGTGGCGCTACCAGTGGCGCTGTCGGCCGCGGCGTACGACGTGCCGGCGGCGAGCCCGGCCACGGCCAGGGCGGCCACGGTGCCGGCCGCGAGCGCGACTCGTCGACGAGACGAGAAGGGGTGGGTCATCGATCGCTCCTGAGGGGGCACGCCAACGTGG